>CAMZIS010000001.1 GCA_947307285.1 uncultured Peptococcaceae bacterium
GATATTGCCCGGATTCAGGCGCAGGCCCTGCACGCCGCTGTTTATGGCAGCCAGAGCCAGCCGGTGATCGAAATGGATATCCGCCACCAGCGGCAGGGGGCTTTCTTTCACGATGTCGGCTAAAGCCTCCGCCGCCGTCATATCCGGCACGGCCAGACGGCCGATCTCCGCCCCTGCCGCGGCCAGAGCCCGCAGCTGAGTCAAAGTAGCCGCCACGTCCCGGGTGTCCGTGTTGCACATGGACTGGACGGAGACAGGATTGCCGCCGCCCACCGCCACCGGGCCGATATGCACCGTTCTGGTGATCTTACGTTCGAAACCGTTCATTTACAGCTTACCCGCCGCCAGATTGGCGATGTCGTGATAGGTGATGAGCAGCATCAGCCCCAGCAGCAGGATGAGGCCGATGAAATGCACCAGGGCCTCTTTCTTGGGGTCGATGGGCTTGCCCCGCAGTCCCTCGACAGCCAGGAATACCAGACGGCTGCCGTCCAGGGCGGGCAGGGGCAGCAGGTTGACCAGGCCCAGGTTGATGCACAGATAGGCGGCCAGCAGCAGCACGGACTGGATGCCGTAGCTGGCGGCGTCGCCGATGACGGAGACGATGGCCACCGGCCCGCCTACGTCAACCGGCACCGTGCCCCGGAACATGCCCACGATGGCCAATATCAGCTCTTTAGTGAAGACGAAGGTCTGGGTGAAGCCCAGGCCGATGGCACGAGGGAGCTTCTGCTTTTCCTCCGCCGGGTAGATGCCCAGCTTCCAGGAAGATGTTTCTTCGTCGTAATAGGGAGAGATCTCCAGCTCCAGCTGTTCGCCGTCGCGCTCCACCACCATGGTGAAGCTCTCCCCTGCCGGCAGGCTGTTGACCGCGGAGCCGATAGAGTTCCAATCCGCGATATCCTGCCCGGCAATGGTAAGGATGCGGTCCCCTTCCTGCAGGGCTTCCGCCGCCGGCGTGTCCGGGATGACAGAGCCCACCAGAGGCTGGCTGGAATAGGTGCCGATCATCATGAAGATGATGACGAACAGGATGGCCGCGCTGATGAAGTTCATCAGCGGCCCTGCCGCCACGATGGCCATGCGCTGGCCCACCGTTTTGCGGCAAAAGGCCCGGGGATTATCGCTTTCCTCGTCCTCGCCCACCATCTTGCACCAGCCGCCGATAGGCAGCAGGCGCAGGCAATAGTCGGTCTCCTTGCCTTTATAGTGCAGCAGACGCGGGCCCATGCCCACGCTGAAATCTTCCACGTAAACGCCGCAGGCCTTGGCCACGATGAAATGGCCGAACTCGTGGGTCAGCACCAGCACGCAGAAAATAGCCAGGGCGGCAATTATCTTAATCAGCATATCGATTCTCCATCAAAGCGGCGGCGTCCGCCCGGCCTCGGGCGTCGGCTGCCAGCACAGCGTCCAGATCGGCGGCGCGCGCTGTATCCTGCAGCTCGCTCGGAGCCTGTTCCAGCAGGCGGCACAGGGAAGCGCCGATGAACAGATAGGGTATCCCGTCCCGCAAAAAGGCCTCTACAAGCGCTTCGTTGGCGCCGTTGAGGTAAGCGGGCAGCAAACCGCCTCTTTTGCCCGCGTCGAGCATGGCTGTGAGGCCGGGGAAGCGGTCTTCGTCCGGCGGCAGGAAATCCAGCCGCCCTGCCTGCAGCAGGTCCAGCCGGGGGCCGGGATTGGGCAGACGCTCCCGCCCCAGCAGGGCGTAGGCGATGGGCAGACGCATATCCGCCGGGCCTAATTGCGCCTTGACGCTGCCGTCCCGGAAGCAGACCAGGGAATGGACCAGGCTTTGCGGGTGGATCGCTACTTTTATATCCTCGTAGTCCACGCCGAACAGCCAGTGGGCTTCTATGACCTCCAGCCCTTTATTGACCAGGGTGGCGCAGTCCACCGTGATCTTGCGGCCCATCTGCCAGTTGGGATGACGCAGTGCGTCCGCAGCCGTTACTTTTGCAAGCTCCGCCCGGGAGAGCTCCCGGAAAGCGCCGCCGCTGCAGGTGATGATCAGCTGTTCCACCGCTGCCGGGTCCTCCCCGGCCAAACATTGCCAGACGGCGGAGTGCTCGCTGTCCACGGGCCTGAGCTCCACGCCTCGCTCCCGGCAGCGTGCCGTGACAAGCTGACCGGAAGCCACCAACGCTTCTTTATTGGCCAGGGCGATGGTCTTCCCGCTGTCGATGGCGGCCAGCAGGGGCTTCAATCCGGCCAGGCCGGACATGGCGGCCAGAGCGGTATCCGCCGCGCCCACAGCCGCTGCGGCCAGCAGGCCTTCGTCTCCGGCCAGCACCTGTATGGGCAGGCCTCTCAGCTCTTCGCATAAGGATGGGTAGACCGCTTCGTCCGCCACGGCCACCAGGACCGGGCGGTACTTTTTCGCCTGTTCCGCCAGCAGGCGCCAGTTATCGTGGGCGGCCAGGGCCCGCACGCGCAGGCGTTCGGCATGCCAGTCCGCCACTTCCAGGGCCTGCCGGCCGATGGAGCCGGTGGAGCCCAGTATGGTCAGGTTTATCATAGGGCAACTCATTTATTCTATGTATGCCGGCCTCTTATACGAACAGCCGGCCCAGGAAAACATGAACATGGAGGCCAACAGCAGAGAATCGAAGCGGTCCAGGATGCCGCCGTGACCGGGCAGCAGATTGCCGCTGTCCTTGACCCCGGCCAGCCGCTTTACCTTGGATTCCACCAGATCGCCGATCTGCCCCACGCCCGAGATGAACAGGCTGACGATG
Organism: uncultured Peptococcaceae bacterium; assembly: GCA_947307285.1. Lineage (GTDB taxonomy): Bacteria > Bacillota > Dehalobacteriia > UBA4068 > UBA4068 > CALXSV01. The sequence continues at coordinate 2,739 of CAMZIS010000001.1, forward strand.
AAGGCGGCGAACCAGCCGGCGTCGGTGGTTATGAGGGCGGCGATCATGCCCAGGATAGAGCCAACGACGAGGCCGGCCACGGCGCCTTCCCAGGTCTTGTGGGGGCTGATCTCAGGAGCCAGCTTGTGCTTGCCCCAGCGACGGCCGATCTCGTAGGCAGCCGTGTCGGTGCTCCAGATCACGGTCAGCAGCCAGGCCATGGCGCCCACCTGCCGCACGCCGAAGAAAGCGAGGAAGCCCAGGACTATATAGGCCGCGCCGCCGATGAGCCAGCGCAGGTCCTGCTGACGTTCCATGCCGATCAAAAGCTTCCAGTATTCGTAGAGGCCGATCAGAGCGAGGACGATGACCAGTCCTCCCAGCCACCAGCCGTTGAGCCAGAGGAAGAGGAAAAGCAGAGGTATGGCGATAGCAGCGGTGATGACGCGTTGTTTAAGCATAGGCTCTCCTTTTCTTACGCTGTTATTTCTTATCGTCGGGCCGTCCGCCGAAACGGCGGCTGCGGCTCTGATATTCGATGACGGCCTCCAGCAGGTCGCGCTTGCCGAAATCGGGCCACAGCTTATCCATGAACACGAATTCGCAGTAGGCAGCCTGCCAGAGCAGGAAATTGCTGAGACGCAGCTCGCCGGAGGGCCGGATCAGCAGGTCCAGCTCCGGCAGGCCGGCGGTGTCCAGACGGTCGCTGAAGGTCTGCTCGGTGATGGCGTCCGCGGTCAGGCCTTCCCGGACCAGTGCCCGGGCCGCCCGCACGATCTCGTCCCGGCCGCCGTAGTTGACCGCCAGATTCAGCACCATGTCGGTATTCCCCGCCGTATCGGCCATAGCCCGCTCCAGCGTGCGCCGCACCTTGTCGGGCAGGCCCTCCCGGTTGCCGATGAAGCCGTAGCGGATGCCGTTAGCCTGCATGGTGCTCATTTCGCCGTAGAGCTTCTCCACGAACAGCTCCATCAGGAAACCTACTTCCTCCCGGCTGCGCTTCCAGTTTTCCGTGGAAAAGGCGTACACGGTGAGGCAGGGCACGCCAAGCTCGCGGCAGATCTCAGCCAGCCGCCGCACCGCCTCCACCCCGGCCTTGTGACCGGCGGTGCGAGGCAAATCATGCCGGGCGGCCCAGCGGCCGTTGCCGTCCAGGATGACGGCGATATGCTGCGGCAGGCGCTGTTTGTCGATGCGGGCCAGCAGGTCCGCGTATTCTTCTTTCATGATGGGCTCCGTCTGATAGTTTACCACCTTTTATTATCTCATAATTGCCTGAAAAGTCAACGCAAGGTTCCGGCCTTGGAGGCATGAAAAAAAGCCCCTCCTTGAGAGGGGCTTTTATGTTTGTTACATTGGATCAATTACTTCTCGACAATAGCTCCGGCGGGGCAGTTATCGATGCAAGCGCCGCACTGCAGGCACTCGTCCTGATCGATCTTGTAGATGTCGCCTTCCTTGATGGCGCCGGCGGGGCATTCACCCGCGCAAGTACCACAACCCAGGCAATCCTCAGTGATAACGTAGGCCATTCCTTACACCTCCTTAAAGGATTTGCTTTATATTCACTCGCATTGTCAACGGGACAACGCTGAGTAAATTCGCTATACTTCCATGATTTCCTTCTCTTTTTGCGCTAAAACTTCTTCCAGGCGCTTGATCGCCTTGTCAGTGAGCTTTTGCGCGTCGTCCAGAGCCTTCTTTGATTCGTCCTCCGAACATTCCTTGGCCTTTTCCAAAGCCTTGATGTCGTCGTTGAGGCCGCGGCGGATATTGCGCACCGCCACCTTGGCGTCTTCCGCCTTTTTGGAGCACTGCTTCACGATCTCCTTGCGCCGTTCCTCGGTCAGGGTGGGTACGGTCAGCCGCACCACGGTGCCGTCGCTGCTGGGGGTGATGCCCAGGTCGGATTTGAGGATGCCCTTTTCGATGGCGCCGATCTGGTTGCGGTCCCAGGGCTGGATGACGATGAGACGGGGCTCGGGGCAGGAGATATTGGCGGTCTGGTTGACGGGAGTGGGCGTGCCGTAATAATCCACCATGACTTTATCCAGCATGGCCGGAGTGGCGCGGCCCGCGCGCATGGAGGAAAAATCGGAAGCGAGAATCTTTTCCACTTTTTCCATACGCTCTGCGGCGTCGTCCAGCAGTTCTTTTAACATAGACATATCACACCTCCACAGTTGTTCCGATGTCTTCGCCCATTACGGCTTTCATCATGTTTCCGGGCTGGTCTATTTTGAACACTACGATCGGGATACGGTTGTCGCGGCACATGGCGGCGGCGGTAAGGTCCATGACCCGCAGCTGCTGCTGGACCACGTCCAGCATGGACAGGCGCGGGATGCGGCGGGCGGTCGGGTCGGTCTTCGGGTCGGCGGTATAGACGCCGTCCACTTTTTTAGCCATGAGGATGACGTCGGCCCTGATCTCCGCCGCGCGGAGAGCAGCCGCGGTGTCGGTGGAGAAAAAGGGATGCCCCGTGCCGCCGGCAAAGATGACCACGCCGCCTTTTTCCAGAAAGTCGATGCTGCGGCGCAGGTCGAAGCCGGGAGCCGCCGGCTCCATGGGGATGGCCGATTCCACCCGGCAGGGCACGCCCTGCTCTTCGATGGCGGAGCGCAGGTAGAGCCCGTTCATCACCGTGGCCAGCATGCCCATGTTGTCCGCGGTGCAGCGGTCCATGACGCTCTTTTCCGCCGCAGGCAGGCCCCGCCAGACGTTGCCTCCGCCCACCACCAGGCCCAGCTGCACGCCGCAGCGGCTGATCTCCGCCACCTGGGCGGCGATGCTGTTGATGGTGGCCTGGTCAAAGCCGTAGCCGGCCTCTCCGGCCAGGGATTCGCCGGAGATCTTCAGCAGGCATCTTTTGTATTTTGCATCCATGGGAGCTCCTCCCTCAGAGGAAAGAAAAGGGGGCGGCGCTGCCACCCCCAAGACAGCGGACTTATTTGCCGGCGTTCATTTTGGCGACTTCGGCAGCCAGGTCGTCCTGCTTCTTTTCGATGCCCTCGCCGACTTCGAAGCGGGCGAAGTCCTTGACCTTGATGTCCTTGCCCAGAGCCTTGGCGACGGAGGCCACGTACTGCTTGACGGAGAGCTCGCCGTCCTTGACGAAGCTCTGTTCCATCAGGCAGACTTCCTTCAGTTCCTTGTTCAGACGGCCCATGACCATCTTTTCCACGATGGCTTCCGGCTTGGGCTTTTCCAGCTCGGCGTTTTCATTCAGGGCCTGCTGCAGCAGGATATGCTTTTCTTTTTCCAGATAGTCCTCGTCCACGTTGTCCTTGGAGACGAAACGGGGGTTCATGGACGCAATCTGCATGGCAACGTTGCGGCCGACCTCGCTGACCTCGGCGGCAGAGGCCTCGGTCTCCAGTTCGACCAGGACGCCGATCTTGCCGTTGCCGTGGATATAGTAGGCGCATACGCAGCCGGGATCGTTGAATTTGACAAAGCGGCGCAGGCTCATGTTCTCGCCGATCTTGGCGATCTTGGCGGTGATCAGGTCGCCCAGCTTGCCTTCTTTGGTCTCGGCGCCGAGCAGAGCTTCCACGTCGGCGTAGTCGCCGTTCAAAGCAGCCTCGGCCGCGGTCTCGACCAGTTCCACGAATTCGGGGTTCTTGGCCACGAAGTCGGTCTCGGAGTTGACTTCCGCCATGGCGGCGGCGCCGCATTCTTCGCAGAACGCCACGGCCACCAGACCTTCGGCGGCGATGCGGCCGGCCTTCTTGGCGGCGGCGGCCAGGCCCTTTTCACGCAGGATGTCCACGGCGCGATCGGCGTCGCCTTCCGCTTCCTTCAGGGCCTTTTTGCAGTCCATCATGCCCGCGCCGGTGCGTTCGCGCAGGGCCATTACGTCTTTAGCAGTGAATTCAGCCATTTTATTTGTGATCCTCCAGATTATTAATTTTCAACGGCTACGGCTTCAGCAGCGGGTGCGGCTTCGCCGGCGGCGGCGTCCACAGCGGCCTGCTCAGCGGCGGCGGCAGCGGCGGCGTCAGCGCCCTGACGGCCTTCGATGACGGCGTCGGCCATCTTGGATGCCAGCAGCTTGACGGCACGGATGGCGTCGTCGTTGCCGGGGATCACGTAATCGATCTCATCGGGGTCGCAGTTGGTGTCGACGATGGCGACGATGGGGATATGCAGCAGACGGGCTTCCGCCACGGCGATGCGTTCCTTGCGCGGGTCTACCACGAACAGAGCGCCGGGGAGCTTGGCCATGTCCTTGATGCCGCCCAGGAAGCGGTCGAGTTTTTCCTTCTTGCCCTTGAGCTGGGCCACTTCCTTTTTGGGGAGCAGGTCCATGGTGCCGTCGGCTTCCATTCTTTCCAGCTTGCGCAGGTATTCGATACGGCTGGAGATGGTCTTGAAGTTGGTCAGCATGCCGCCCAGCCAACGTTCGTTGACGTAGTACATGCCGCAGCGCTCGGCTTCTTCCTTGATGGAGTCCTGAGCCTGCTTTTTGGTGCCCACGAACAGCAGGGTCTTGCCCTGAGCGGACAGATCCTTGACGAAGTTATAAGCCTCGTCCACCTTGTGCACGGTCTTCTGCAGGTCGATGATATAGATGCCGTTGCGCTCGGTGAAGATGTACTTGGCCATCTTCGGGTTCCAGCGACGGGTCTGGTGTCCGAAATGGACGCCCGCTTCCAGAAGCTGCTTCATAGAGATAACTGCCATTGATACTTCCTCCTTGGTTTTTGTTTTTAATACCCTCCGCTGTTTCCAGGTCCGCTCACCGTAAAACGGCAACGAACGGACGATCCGCAGCGTGCGTATTTTGAACCATCGAATATCATATCAGAACGGACCGTATAATGCAAGAAGATTTTTTATTTACCGATCCGTTCCCGTAAAAAGCTCCTTACAGGATAAAGCGGCTCATATCCTCGTCCTGGACGATGTCGGCCAGCTTTTCTTCGATATAGGCCCGGTCGATGGAAACGCTGGTCTCCGTGACCTCCGGCGCGTCGTAGAGCAGGTCTTCCAGCACCTTTTCCAAAATGGTGTGCAGACGGCGGGCGCCGATGTTCTCGGTATTGGCGTTGACCCGGTCCGCGATCTCGGCCAGGGCCTCCACCCCGTCCTCGGTGAAGCTCGCCTGCACGCCGTCGGCGGCCAGCAGGGCCTGATATTGCTGGATGAGGGAGTTTTCCGGCTCAAGCAAAATGCGCTTCAGCTCGTCCTTGCCCAGATTGTCCAGCTCCACCCGGACCGGGAAGCGGCCCTGCAGCTCGGGGATGAGGTCCGAGGGCTTGGACAGATGGAAGGCGCCGGCCGCGATGAAGAGGATCCAGTCGGTCTTGATGGGGCCGTACTTGGTGTTGACGGTGCTGCCCTCCACGATGGGCAGGATGTCCCGCTGCACGCCGCCCCGGCTCACGTCCGGGCCGTGGCCGCCTTCGCCGCCGCAGATCTTGTCCACCTCGTCCAGGAAGACGATGCCGCTCTGCTCGGCCCGCTGTACGGCCTCCCGGTTCACGGCGTCGCCGTCGATCAGCTTATCCGCTTCCTCTTCGGTGAGGATGCGGCGGGCTTCGGCGATGGTGACCTTTTTCTTCACCTTTTTCTTGGGCATCATATTGCCCAGGATGCCGGACATGTCGATGCCCATGTCCTGCATGCCGAAGGTGGGGTTGGGCCCCTGCTCTTCCATTTCTATCTCCACCAGCTGCTTATCCAGGGTGCCCTTGGACAGCTGATCCCTGAGCCACACCCGGCGGCGGCGCACCTCGTCCCGCTTGGCCCTGGCTTCTTCGGAATTGTCCTCCGGCTCCTCGTTCGTCGGCACCGGTCCGCCGAAGATGTTGCCGATGGCGGCGCCGGCCCTGTGCCGCATGGGCAGGGGCTGCAGCATATCCAGGATGCGCAGCTCCGCCGCGGCCCGGGCCTGATCCTCCACCCCGGCCACCTTTTCCGCCTTCACCATGCGCACGGACACGTCCACCAGGTCGCGGATGATGGATTCCACGTCCCGGCCCACGTAGCCCACCTCAGTGAACTTGGTGGCCTCCACCTTGATGAAGGGGGCCTGCACCAGCTTGGCCAGACGGCGGGCGATCTCGGTCTTGCCCACGCCGGTGGGGCCGATCATGATGATGTTTTTGGGCACGATCTCTTCCTGCAGCTCCGGGGCCAGTTGCTGCCGGCGCCAGCGGTTGCGCACGGTCACGGCCACGCAGCGCTTGGCCGCGGCCTGACCGATGATGTGCCGGTCCAGCTCGGCCACGATCTGACGCGGCGTGAGCTCTTTCGGGCCCTCCAGCTCCGGCGTTTCTTTGTTTTCGATATTATCGTTGAATTCGTTGTTGTTTATCTCGTCCATGTTTTTCTCCTGTCGCATCAGGCTGCTCACAGCTCCAGCACGGTGATGTTGTGGTTGGTATATACGCAGATGTCGGCGGCGATATGCAGGGCCTTTTCCGCTATCTCCGCGGCGGTGAGGTCGTTTTCGGTCTGCATCATGGCCCGGGCCGCGGCCAGGGCGTAATTGCCGCCGCTGCCGATGGCCGCGATGTCGTCGTCCGGCTCGATCACTTCGCCGTTGCCGGAGATGATGAGCATCTTTTCGCTGTCCGCCACGATGAGCAGGGCTTCCAGATTGCGCAGATATTTGTCGGTGCGCCATTCCTTGGCCAGGCCCACGGCGGCCTTTTCCAGATTGCCCCGGTATTCTTCCAGCCGGGCTTCGAATTTTTCGCACAGGGTAAAGGCGTCCGCCACGCTGCCGGCGAAACCGGCGGCCACTTTATTGTGGTAAAGACGGCGCACCTTTTTGGCGCCGGCTTTCATGATGGTGTGTTCGCCCATGGTCACCTGGCCGTCGCCGGCGATGGCGGTCTGTCCGTTTTTGCGGATGCCTACGATGGTAGTGCCTCTGATCTCCATTTATTTGCTCCTTTCGTCTTCCCCGTCCGCATCTTCCGCGTAGACCCCGCGGCGGGTGGCCCGGGGATGGGTGCGATCGTACACGGCGCGCAGTCTGGCGCTGCTGACGTGGGTATAGATCTGGGTGGTAGTGACGCTGGCGTGACCCAGCAGCTCCTGCACGGCGCGGATGTCGGCGCCGTTGTCCAGCAGGTGGGTGGCGAAGCTGTGGCGCAGGCCGTGAGGGCTGATGTCTTTCATCAGGCCGGCCTGCCGGGCGTACTTGGCCACGATGTTCTGATAAGAGCGTGCGGTAAGCCGTCCGCCACGCTGGTTGAGGAAGAGAGGCGCCTCTGCGTCGGATGGTATGCCCTGCTCCGAGCGGGCCTTGAGATAGGCTTTCAGCGCTTTGTTGGCTTCACCGCCCACCGGCTCTTTGCGCAGGCGGGAACCCTTGCCCAGCACGGTCACGTAACCATAGCGGAAGTCGATATCGCCCACGTTGAGGGCCGCGGCCTCGGCCTCCCGCAGGCCGGAGCCGTAGATCAGCTCCAGAATGGCCCGGTCCCTGAGACCGGCCAGAGTGGAGGTATCCGGCGCTTCCACCAGACGGCGGGCCTCCTCCTGATAGAGGAAACGGGGCAGCTTTTTGTCCTGCCGCGGCATGTTCAGGCTGTGGGCCGGGCTGCTTTCCATGGCCCCTTCCCGCACCAGAAAATAAAAGAAGGTGCGCAGGGCGGACAGGGCCAGCTGGATGGAGGCGCGGCTGAGCTTCTTCATCCGGCGCAGATAGCCGGTATAGCTGCGCAGTCCTGCTTCATCCAGATCGGCGGGGGTCAGGGCGTCTACGTCCGGTCTGTCTTTCAGATCGCAGACGAACCCCAGGTATTCCCTGATCTCCCTGGTGTAAGTGGAAACCGTCAGCGGAGAATCGTTGTTCTCCACCTCCAGAAAATCGATGAATTTGCTCAGATACTCGTTCATTAGGCAGCCTATCGCAGCTCCGCCTTGAAGCTGTCTATGGATTCCAGCGCCCGCTGTGACAGCAGGGAGAACTTTTCTTTCTTGCTGCGGAACTGAGTGAGCAGCGGCGGGAAGAGACCGAAATTGACGTTCATGGGCTGGAAATCGTCTTTCGGCGTGTGGGTGAAGGCCAGCAGCGAACCCAGGGCGCTTTCCCGGGGGAAAACCGGTCTTTCCAGTCCCAGCCGGCGGTAAGCGGCGAATATACCGGCCATGAGGCCCGAGGCCGCGGATTCCACGTAGCCCTCCACGCCGGTGATCTGCCCGGCGAAGCTGAGGCGCGAGTCTGCTATAAGTCGCAGGTCTTCGGTGAGCAGCTTGGGCGAATCGATATAGGTATTGCGGTGCATAGCGCCGTAGCGCAGGAATTCCGCCTGCTCCAGACCGGGGATCATGCGGAAGACCCGCCGCTGCTCGCCCTGGGTGAGCCGGGTCTGGAAGCCCACCAGATTGTACATGCTGCCTTCGATGTTTTCTTTGCGCAGCTGCACCACGGCGTAGGCTTCGCCGCCGGAGGGGAGTTCGAGACCAACCGGCTTCAACGGCCCGTGACAGATGGTCTCCGGCCCGAAGCGGGCCATGCTTTCGATGGGCATGCAGCCGCTGAAATGCTTCTCTTTTTCGAAATCGTGCAGCGGATGCACCTGGGCGTTCACCAGCTCATGATAAAAGGCCAGGTACTGCTCTTTATCAAAGGGGCAGTTCAGATAGTCGCTGCCCTCGCCCTTGCCGTAACGGGAGGCGAAGAAGGCCTTGTCCATGTCGATGGTGGAGGCGTCCACGATGGGCGCGATGGCGTCGTGGAAAAACAGCTGTTCCCGACCGGTGAGACTGGCGATGACCCGGGACAGGCCGGTAGAGGCCAGGGGCCCGGCGGCGACGATGACTTCGCCCTCGGGCAGGAAGGTCACTTCCTGACGGATCAGCTCAAGGCCCGGGAAGGCGGTCAACCGCTCTTCGATAAAGGCGGAGAACTTATGCCGGTCCACGGCCAAAGCGCCGCCGGCCGGCACGGCGGTGGCGTCGGCGGCCTCCATGATGAGACTGCCGAGACGGCGCATCTCCTCTTTGAGCAGGCCCACGGCGTTTTCCACGGAAGCGGCGCGCAGGGAATTGGAGCAGACCAGCTCGGCCAGGCCGCCGCCCTTATGGGCGGGCGTGGTCTTGCCGGGCCGCATCTCGTACAGCCGCACGGGCAGGCCCCGGCGCAGCAGTTGGTACGCGGCCTCGCAGCCTGCCAGGCCGCCGCCGATGATGGTGACGGGACTATCCATAGCTTTTCAGCTCTTTTTCTTGGCCGGACGGCCTTTGGGCCGTTTGGTCTCGTGTTCCTTGCCCGGGCAATCCTTGTTGGGGCAGATCTTGATCTTTTCGCCGCCCCGGGGCTGACGCTCGGTGAGCTGGGTGCCGCACAGGGGGCACTTTTCCTCGATGGGCGGATCCCAGGAGATGTAGCCGCAGGCGGGATAATTGTCGCAGCCGTAGAACACGCGTCCGGTACGGCTCTTGCGCTGGACGATGTTGCCGCCGCAGGCCAGGCATTTCACGTCGGTGGCGTTGACTATGGCCTTGGTGTTGCGGCATTCCGGGAAGCCGGAGCAGGCCAGGAAACGGCCGTAGCGGCCCATGCGGTAGACCATGGGCTTGCCGCATTTCTCGCACAGCTCGCCGGATTCCTCGGGCTTAATGACGATCTTTTCGATCTCCTGCTCCGCGTTGTGCAGCTCCGCGGCGAAGGGCTTGTAGAAATCGTCCACTACCTTGACCCAGTTCAGCTCGCCCTCTTCCACGGCGTCCAGCTGGTCCTCCATGGAGGCGGTGAATTCCACGTCGATGACGTCGCTGAAGTATTCCTTCATCAGATCCACCACCAGGCTGCCCAGCTCAGTGGGATAAAGCAGCTTGTCTTCCCGCACCACGTAGGAACGGGACAGGATGGTGTCGATGATGGGGGCGTAGGTGGAAGGACGGCCGATGCCCAGTTCTTCCATGGTCTTGATCAGCGTGGCCTCGCTGTAGCGCGGCGGCGGCTGGGTGAAATTCTGCTTGCTGCGCAGCTCTTCCAGATCCAGGACCTGGCCCTGCTGCACCGGGGCGACCACGCCGTTGTCCTCTTTTTCCTTTTCGGCAGCCTCGTCCTTGCCTTCGCTGTAGACCTGGGTATAGCCGGCGAAGCGCACCACCTGGCCGGTGGCCCGGAAGAGGCAGTTGTCCGCCTTCACGTCGATGGTGGTCACGTCCAGCTCCGCCGGGGCCATCTGGGAGGCCACGAAGCGATCCCAGATCAGCTTATACAGCTTATACTGCTGGGTGGTGAGGAAGGGCTTGAGCATGGCCGGGGTCCGTTCCACCGAGGTTGGGCGGATGGCTTCGTGGGCGTCCTGGACGTTGGCCTTGCCCTTGCCGGTAGAATGGACGTTGGGGGTCTTCGGCGCGTAGGCCGCGCCGTATTTATTGCGGATGTATTCCAGGGCCTTTTGCTGGGCTTCCTGATTGATACGCACCGAGTCTGTACGCATATAGGAGATGAGGCCGGTGTTGACCCCGCCTACGGGGAGGCCTTCGTAAAGCTGCTGGGCGGTCTGCATGGTCTTTTTGGCCACCATGCCCAGACGCTTGGAAGCCTCCTGCTGCAGGGCGGAGGTGGTGAAGGGGGGCGGAGCCGCCTTTTTGCGCGGCTTCACCGACACTGATTCCACCGTATACGAGGCCTTTTCCAGCTTCTTCACCAGCTGCTGCACAGCCTCTTCGTTGCCCAGATGGGCTTTTTTGTTGCTGATCTTGATCAGCCGCACCAGAAGCTGGTCCGAGCCGGAACGAAGGGCGGCGTAAAGATTCCAGTATTCCTCGGGCTCGAAGGCGTTGATCTCCTCTTCCCGGTCGCAGATCAGGCGCACGGCCACCGACTGCACACGGCCGGCGGACAGGCCCTTTTTAACCTTTTTCCACAGCAGGGGGCTGATCTTGTAGCCCACCACCCGGTCCAGGATGCGCCGAGCCTGCTGGGCCTCGACCTTATCCAGGTCGATCTTGGCAGGGTTGGCCACGGCGGCCTTGATGGCGGTGTCCGTGATCTCGTTGAAGCTGATGCGGCAGTCGCCGTCGGGCAGCTCCAGATACTGCTGCAGATGCCAGGCGATGGCCTCCCCTTCCCGGTCCGGGTCGGAGCCCAGCAGCACGCGGTCGGCCTTGCGGGATTCGTCCCGCAGGGTCTTGATGACGTCGCCCTTGCCGCGTATGGTGATGTAATGGGGCGCGTAGTCGTGGTCGAAATCCACGCCCATGGTGCTCTTGGGCAGGTCGCGAATATGGCCCATGCAGGCCTTGACCACGTAATTACGGCCCAGGAAGCGTTCGATGGTCTTGGCTTTGGTAGGAGATTCCACGATGATGAGAGTGCGCATTGATTGTCCTCCGAAAAAATATGGTACGGCAGCCGGGTCAGGCCCGGATACTGCGGATCACCGTTTGATAATATTTGCCCGGCAGCTGGCGTATGAGGCCTTTGATCTCCAAAAAAGAAAGTTTTGCCAGCAGATCGGCGATGTTCAGCTCCGTGAGGCCCTGAGCGATCAGCTCATCGGCCCGTTTGGGTTCCTTCAGGGCCAGCAGCAGCCGGCGTTCCTCCGGGTCCTCGGTGCGGGCCGGGGACTGCGCCGCCGGACGCACCAGCGGGGCCGAGGAATAATTCTGCCACACGTCCTCGGCGCAGGTCATCATGGCCGCCGCCCCCTCTTTGATGAGGCGGTTGGTGCCGCGGCTGGTGGAGCTGGTGACGTTGCCGGGCACGCAGTACACGTCCCTACCCTGCTCCAGCGCGTAGTCCACCGTACGCAGAGTGCCGCTTTTGGCGCCAGCCTCCACCACGATCACGCCCAGGGAAAGGCCGCTGATCAGGCGGTTGCGGCGGGGGAAGTTATAAGGCAGGGCCTCGGTGCCCAGGTGGAATTCGCTGATGACGGCCCCGCTGCCGCTGATGTCGGCATAGAGCCTGTCATGCTCCGGCGGGTAGATCACGTCCAGACCGGAGCCCAGCACCGCCACGGTGCGGCCGCCGACGGAAAGGGCCGCCTTGTGGCAGACGCCGTCGATGCCCCGGGCCATGCCGGAAACGATGACGCAGCCCTGAGCCGCCAGGTCCCGGGCGAAGATCTCCGCCGCCTGCCGGCCGTAGCTGCTGGCCTGGCGGGAACCGATCATAGCCAGGGTAACGTCCTCCGGTCCGGGCAGGGTCCCGTGATAGAACAGGACCAGCGGCGGGTCGTAGATGTTCCTGAGCAGCAGCGGATAGTCCTCGTCGCCCCAGGCCGTGACCTTGCAGCCGTAGTTGAGCCACTGATCGAACAGGGCCGCGGGGTCCAACGCCCGCCGGCGGGACAGTATCTCCTCTTCCGCGTCCCGGGAGAGCACGGCGATCTTGCTCCATTCGTAAGGATGGAGCCAGGCTTCCCCGGCGTCGCCGTCATAGTATTCGAGAATGGATCTGGCGTCCTGAGCCTTCAGCCGGGGCAGACTGTTGAAGGCCAAAAGGAAGGGCAGGCGTTCGCTGTCCATAGGTTCTCCAAAAATACTTTTCCTATAAGCAGTACATATTTTTATATCATATTAAATTATAGATTGCAACTGTTTTTTAAGGGACGGCTTTTTCTCCCCTGTTTCGCGCCGGAGCCAACCGCGCAAAAAGAAAAAAAGGGCGGGTCAATGAAACCCGCCGCATTTTCCCCATAAAGAGCAAGCGCGGCTGAAAGATCAGCCGCGCCGGGATAAAACCGTATGCTGTTTTAAAGGTCAGCGATCAGTAGGGCTCGCTGCACAGCCAGCTGGCGATGTAGCCGGTGGTGCCGTTGGCCATCTTCACGTTGTACCAGGTGCCGTCGCTGGCGCTGGTGGAACCCAGGTAAGCCAGGACGTCGCCCTCGGCCGCAGTGCCCACCACCGTGGCTTCGGTGGACGCGGAGGCGCGGATGTTTACGGCATCCGACGTCACCTTGACGCTGCTGGCCTTGGAATTGTTGTTGCTGCTGCTGTTGTTGCCGCTCTGGTTGTTGGCATTTCCGGACTCAGAGGGAGCGCTGGGAGTGGTATTGCCTTTCAGCGCGGCGTTGATCTCGTCGATCTCAGCCTGCAGGGCGCTGACCTGCTTGCCCACCAGCTTATCCACATAGCTCTGAGTGACTACCGGGTCGTTCTCGGAACCGGCCACGGAACCGGAGGCCTGGACCACCTGGCCGATGACGAAACCGAGACCGCAGAAGACCAAAGCAGCTACGATTAGTACGATGATACCGCCCTTACTCATTTGTGATTCTCCTTTTCAAAACAGAGTAGTGTTTATGAAAACTTTAAACGTCAAACTATTTCAAAGGCCCAGCTTTCAGGCCGTTTCCTGCTTGTCCCGCTTGATGGGGGAAAGATGGCATTTGCCCCGTAGCGTGCCCAAAATCTCCGCGCCGGCAAAGGTGGCGACAGTGGTGATGATGAGCACCATGACCGCCTGGGCCGAAGTGAGGATGGCCATGAGCACCGCGGCCAGGCCCATCAGCATGGCGAAGACGTAGATGGTCAGCACGGCCTGCCGCTGGCCCAGCCCCAGAGAGAGCAGGACCTGGTGCAGGTGCATCTTGTCCGCCTCAAAGATGGGCTTATGCAGGAAGAGGCGGCGGATGATGGCGCAGAAGGTGTCGAAGACCGGCACGCCCAAAATAAGGAAGGGGATGAACACGGAGATGGCCGTGGCCCCCTTGCACAGGCCCATCAGGGCCAGAGTGCCCAGGATGAAGCCCATGAACAAAGCGCCGCAGTCACCCATGAAGGTCTTGGCCGGATGGAAGTTCCAGGGCAGGAAGCCCAGGGCGGAGGCGGCCAGGATGCCGGCCAGAGCCGCTGCCACCAGCTCGCCCTGAGAAAGGCAGACGATGGCGGTGGCCACAGCGGCGATGGCGGAGACCCCGCCGGCCAGGCCGTCCATGCCGTCGATCAGGTTGACGGCGTTGCTCACGCCCACCAGCCACAGCACGGTGATGGGTATGCCGAAAACGCCCAGGGAAACGGTGCTGCCGGTAAAGGGATTGGAGATGAAGCGGATGGAAAAACCGGCGGCCACCAGGATCAAAGCGGCCACGAACTGCCCCGCCAGCTTGAATTTGGGGGAAATGTCCTTATAGTCGTCGATGAACCCGGTAAGGAAGACCACGCTGCCTGCTATGAGCACGGCGGCTACCTGACGCGTATACACGCCCAGCAGCAGGGCGCCGGCCACGAAGCCGAGATAGATGGCGATGCCGCCGACACGCGGCGTGGGAGCGGTGTGCACCTTGCGGGCATTGGGCATATCCACGATATGCAGTTTATGGGCCAGCCAGATGGATGGCCACGTCATGGCCAGGGCTACCGCGAAGGCAGCGGCCACAGCCAGCCAAATACGCATTTGCGCTCCTTAACAGATATTCCGCACCACAAGATACGGGAATATTATTATTTATTTTCGCATTTTTACCCTATATTTGTCAACTGGTTTATGGTCCGACCTAAAAAACAGGATCAGAACCGGCTCGCTTTACTGCTTCATACGCAGGCCCTGCCAGGTGTCGCTGAGCATTTGGGAACGGCAGGCCCTCAGGCAGATGAAGTAGACCGCCACGGCCGCCGCGATGGCGGCGACGACCTGCACCAGAGAGGAGGAAGACGACAGCAGGCGCAGGACAGCGAACAGGGCCAGGCCCATCACCGCCGTGGCGCCGCAGATCTGCAGCAGGGAGCTGCGCAGGTAAGAGTCCACATAGCCCAGCCGACGCTGGAGCAGGAAGGCCAGCAGGCCCGCGTTGGCGGCTGCGGCCAGGCTGTTGGCCCAGGCCAGGCCCACATGGCCCAAAGGCCGGATGAGGATGAGGGAGGCCAGCACGTTGACGGCGATGGAGATCAGACCCACCAGAAGCGGGGTCCTGACCTCGCCGCCCGCGTAGAACACCCGCAGCATCAGCATGGATGCGCCCAGGAAGATCATGCCCGGACTCATGGCGAACAGGGCGTCCGCCGTCATGCGGGTAGCCGCGGCGTCGAAGCTGCCCCGCTGGAACAGCAGCTGCACGATGGGCTGATCCAGCAGCAGCAGACCTAACGTGGCGGGGACGGTGAGCAGCAGGATCATGGACAGGGCCCGGCTGAGAGACTTGCCCAGAGCGTCCCGGTCGTCCATTGACGCTTCCTCGGCCATTTTGGGAAAGACCGCGGTGATGACGGCCACCACGAACAGGCTGATGGGCAGGTTCATCACCTTATTGGCATAGTTGAGGGCGGAGATGCTGCCCTCGGTCATGCCGGAGGCGAAGATGCGGTTGATGATGGTGTAGCACTGGCTGACGGCCAGCCCCAGCAAAATGGGGAGCATGGACCGCAGCACCCGCCTGACCTGAGGATGGCGCAGGTCGCACACCGGGCGGTAGCGGAAGCCGGCCTTGGGCAGGTCGAGGCTCACCAGCAGCAGGAAGGCCAGATAGCCGACCAAAGTGCCCACGGCCACCACGGCGATGTTGCCCCGGGCGAAAAACAGGGTGGCCAGGATGATGCACAGAGAAGCCAGACCGGGCCCGATGGCTGCGGCGGCGAAACGGTAGCGGCTGTTCAAAATGGCCGCCATCATCATGGCTACCGCCGCGAACAGCAGGGAGGGCATGATGATGCGGGTGAGCTGGGCCGCCAGAGAGGCGGTCTCCGGGCTGAAGCTGGGGGCGAACAGCCACACCAGGGCGGGGGCGAAGACGATGCCCAGCACCACCAGGACGGCCATGACCAGGGCGGTGAAGTTCAGCAGGGTGCTGCCGATGAGGAAGGCCTCTTCCCGTCCGCCTTCCCGCTGCCAGCTGGCGTTGATGGCCGGCAGGGCGGCGGACACGAAGGCATAGCCCAGGATGGCCTGGAAAAAGTTGGGAAAGGTGAAGGCCACCAGATAGGCGTCGGAGGCGGAGGAGGCGCCGAACCCGTTGGCGATGACCATTTCCCGGACAAAGCTGAGCAGCTTGACGCAGATGTTGATCAGCAGCAGCACTCCGGTGGCTTTAACGACGTTTTTGCTCATAAGGCTGGCCGGCTCAGTCGCCGTTGAAGACGATCTGCAGGTCGCCGGGGATAGTCACTTCCTCGTCGCTGACGCTGTTGACGGACAGGTTGCGGTAATCCACCTGATAACGCTCGCCCAGAGAATCGGTATATTCCACCCTGAGCGGGAAACCGTACTTGGTTCCGACCCACAGCTTGTCGCCGGAGGCGGTCTCCAAGATCTGGCACAGCTGCCGGTCCACCGTTTCGCTGCCTATGATATCGGCGGTGGAATAATCTTCCATTTTGGGGTTTTTGGGCGCGTTGGGCTCGGCGGGATCAAAGCCGCGGCCGTAGGCCGTAGGCATGGCGCCGGGATAATAATCCACCACGGTGCCGTTGTTGTAGTCGTAATAGCTTTCTGTGAGGCCGTAGCCGGAAACGCTGGTGATCAGCTTCATCAGGCCGTCCTTATACCAGACCTGCATGAAGACCTGGCCCTCCGGGTATTCCACGGACTGCTCGAAATAGTAGGATTCCACCTTGGAGAGGGCCTCCTGTAGGTCCTCGATGGTGGCGGTTTCGCCCTTGTCCGGGAAGACGTCCTCCGGGGTCTGCTCGCCCTCCTCTTCGTGATGGGCCTCCGCGCCCTCTTCGATGACGACGGGCGTGACCGGTTCGCTTTCCTCATCCGCGCCGGAGCAGGCCGGCAGCAGTAAAGCCGCCAGCAGGAACAGGGCTATGATAAGGAAGCGCAGGGATCTGATGCTCATCGGAGATATCCTCGGTCCGTTACGCGGGCCCGGCCCGGACGAAAGATAACGGCTGACAGTCATTAATTATTAATATATTATATCACGGCTTCTTCGATAATACAATATCTTGATGTCGAAGAGTGCAGGTATTTGTTATTTAGTGGCGGCGGCTTACGAAAAAGGGCGGGAAAGCCCTGAGGGTGTCGGCTTCCGCTCCGAATACCGCCAGAGCGGCAACTGCGGCCTCTGCTTCCGCCTCCGCCTGGCGACGGGCCTCGTCGCAGCCCAGCAGGGAGGCAAAGGTGACCAGGCCCCGTTCTTCGTCGCTGCCGGCGGGCTTGCCCAAGGTAGCGTCGTCCCCTTCCACGTCCAGCACGTCGTCGATGATCTGGAAAGCCAGACCGGCGTGAAGACCGTAATCGTCCAGCGCCTGAAGCTTTTCCCCGTCCGCTCCGGCAAGGAGACCGGCGGCTTTCACGGCGGCGATGAGCAGGGCCGAAGTCTTGCCGCGGCTGATATATTCCAGCAGGCCCTGATCCACGGGCCGGGTCATGTTGTCCCATTCCGCGGCCTGGCCGGCCACCATGCCGCCCAGACCGGAACGGAGCGCTATCTCCCGCACCGCGGCCAGCTGACGTTCCGGAGCCGCTCCGGGCAGGGGCCGTGAGAGCACGGCAAAGGCGTGGATGAACAGGCCGTCGCCGGCCAGCAGGGCCATGGCCGGACCGTAGACCTTATGGCAGGAGGGACGGCCCCGACGCAGGTCGTCGTCGTCCATCTCCGGCATGTCGTCATGGATGAGGGAGGCGGTGTGGATCATCTCCAGAGCAGCCGCCACGTCGAGATAAGCGTCCCGTTTCGCCCCGCAGGCCTCCAGCGCGGCGAAAAAGAGGGCCGGACGCAGGCGTTTGCCCCCGCCGAACAGGCTGTAGCGCATGGCGAAATAGATGGCGGCCTCCGGCGAGATCTGGCGCATGGGCAGCAGGCGGTCCAGGGCCTGCTCCACGTCGCGGGAGGCTTCGGCCAGATAGGACTGCAGTTCCTTTTCGTTCACTGTTCGTCCTCCTTCTCTCCGGCCTCAGGCTGCAGGCGGGCGGAAGCCTCGTCCAGCCGTTCCCGGCAGGACCGGGCCAGCTCTACCCCTTCGGCGTAGAGCTTGAGCATCTCGTCCAGGCTCAGCTCATCCTGCTCCAGACGCTGCACCGTCTCTTCCAGACGGCCCAGCTGTTCCTCGAAAGTCTTGCCTTTTCTTGCCATTTAATCCTCCTCCGTATGCTCTATCCTGGCCCGGGCCCTGCCCTGAGCCAGGCGTATATCCACTGTCTGCCCGATCGCAAGCCGGGCGGCGTCCCGCACCGCCCTGCCCTCACAGCTCACCACGGCGTAGCCGCGGTTCAGGGTCTGCAGGGGGCTCAACAGCTCCAGACGGGCAGCGAGAGCGCTCAACTCCGTTTCCGCCTGCCGCAGACGCTGCTCCGCGCTGCGGTGCAGGGCCTGCTCCGCCCGGTCCAGCCTGTGCCGAGGCCGTTCTAAAAAGACGGCGGGCCGGGTCAGCGCCGGCCGCCCGCTCAGGGAGCGCAGCCGTTCTTCCCGTTGTTTCAGCCCCCGCATCAGGGCTTCACCCAGCCGCCGTTCATAACCGCCGATCAGATCCAGCAAGGCCGCCGTTTCCGGCACCGCCATGGAAGCGGCGTGAGTGGGCGTGGCCGCCCGCACGTCGGCCGCCAGATCGCACAGAGAAAAGTCGCTTTCGTGGCCTACGGCGCTGATCACCGGCGTAGAAAGAGAGGCGACGGCCCGGGCCACGGCTTCGCTGTCAAAGGCGGACAGGTTCTCGCCGGCGCCGCCGCCGCGGCCGCAGATCAGCACGTCGTGACCGCCCCGGTCCGCCTTCATCAGGGCGGCGGCCAGGGATTCCGGCGCGTTCACGCCCTGCACCAAAGCAGGATAGACCGTGATCTTCGTGGAAGGCTGGCGGCTCAAAATGATGCGCTGCATATCGGCCAGGGCCGCGCTGTCGGGGGCGGTAATAATGCCCACGCTGCGGGCGAAGGCGGGCAGCGGCTTTTTGCGGCTCACGTCGAACAGGCCTTCCGCCTGCAGTTTGGCCTTTAATTCCTCCCGGGCCCGGGCCAGAGCGCCCGCGCCGGCCGGCAGGATGGTCTCGGCGTAGAGCTGGCAGGCGCCGTCCCGTTCGAACAGGGCCACCCGGCCCACCACCACCACCTGCTCCCCGTCCCGGGGCGTCCAGCGCAGGGACGAGGCGTAGCTGCGGAACATCACCGTTTTCAGGCCGCAGTTCTCTTCCCTGAGGGTGAAGTAGACGTGTCCCGAGCTGTGACGCTTGAAGCCGGAGACCTCGCCGCTGACGGCCAGGGAGGACAAAAAGGCGTCTTCCGCCAGGTATTCTTTAAGATAGTAGGTTATTTCCGACACCCCGTAGACCCGGGGCCGTACCGTTTCAGCCATGAACGGCCTCCTGTTTCCACGCGGCCAGGCCGAGCAGGGCCACGCCGCAGGCGTTGTCGCCGGCATATTTCGGGGCGGCGAAATCCACGATCAGGGAAGCGAGTTTTTTACGGATGCGCTGATTGGCGGCCACGCCGCCGGCCAGCAGCACCTTTTGGCAGCCGGTCTGCTCCCGGGCGGCGACGATGGCCTTGGCCAGGCTCTTGGCGATATTGTCCAGCACGGCGGCGGCGATGGAGGCCGGCTCCACCCCGGCGGCTACCGCCCGTTCGGCGGCGGATTCGGGGCCGGAAAAGGAGATATGGGTCCCCTGCACGCTGCCGCTCAGGCGAAAGTCCGTAGAGGTCGCCTGCTCCGCCAGCTTTTCCAGCTCCGGCCCGGCGGGGAAAGACAGGCCCAGAGCCACGCCCACCCGGTCCACGAACTGGCCCGGGGGCAGGTCGGTATCGCCCACGGTCTCTATTTCATAGCCGGCGGGCTGGGGCTCTACCCGAAGTATCTCGCCGGTGCCGCCGGACAGGTGCAGGGCCAGAAAGGGCTCCTGCCAGGCAAGCCCGGCTGACCAGAGGGCGGCGGCGATGTGCCCCTCCTGATGGCTGGTCTGATAAAGGGGCGCGCCGTATGCCGCGGCAAGAGAGCGGGCCAGACCCAGGCCGGCCAGGAACACCGGCATATAGGAGCCCGCCACGGGACGGGGCCGAGAGGAGACGCAGACCGCCTGCGGCTCCAGCGGGCCGATCTCCGCGGCCAGCTCCTCCATGAGCTCCGGCAGCTGCTTGACGTGGCAGAACAGGGCCTCGCTCTGGCGCAGCCCTGACAGGCCTTTTTCGACCGGCAAAAGCCGCCTCTTTTCACAAAGAAGGCGGCCTGCAGGATCGAACACGGCAAGGGATGTGGTGTAGCAACTGGTGTCGACGCCGATTATCATCTGTCCTCACCCTGTTTTTCTTTTATCTCGTACTTGTAGATGTTGTCCAGCATCCCGTTGACGAAAGCGGAGCTGTCTTCGGCGCTGAACTTTTTGGCCAGCTCCACGGCTTCGTTGATCACCACCGTGGGAGCGGCGCCGCCGGTAAGCAGCTCGGCGAGGGCCAGGCGCAGGATGGCAAGATCCACCGCAGGGAAACGGTCAGGCGACCAGTCCCTGGCGTAAGCTGCCAGCAGCCGATCGCATTCCTCCCGCCGGTCGTAGGCCTGACGGGCCAGCTCCAGGGCATAGACGGCGCCGTGGCAGTCCAGGCCGGCGTCCCGCAGGATGTTACGTGCAAAGGACCAGCCGCCTTCAGCATCGGAACCGCTGGTGGCGGCGAACAGCAACAGCAAAGCAGCCTCCCTGCTGCGGCGGCGGGGAGAAGAGGACAGGTCCTTGTAGTCCTCGGCGTTGAAGGCAGCGAAGGCGGCGGCGGTGGCCGCATCGGCTGCTGCGGCGGCTTCGCTTTCATAGTCGTCGATAGCCTTTTGCGTTTTCGGCTTGCGGCCCCGCTTTTTTACGGGCGGATCTTCCGTCTGGGGCAGAGAAAAGCTGATGACGCGGCGGCCCGGAGCGGGCTCCGGCATGCGCTCGACAAAGCGGTCTTCCTCTGCGCTGGGTTCTTTATTCATTATGCGAAGAGTCCTTCCCGCCGGATTCCCGGGCCCGTTTGTCGATCATCAGACCGCCCCATACGCCCAGAGCGATGCAGGCGAAGAGGAACAGGGTCTTGAAGAAGCCGTAGGAGATGACGCTGACCGCGAAGATCAGCGCGCCGACGGCCAGACCGACGGTCCATTTGTGGCGTTTGAGCAGTTCAAGCAGATTCTTGTCGTCCATGGATCAACCCTCCTGCCGGTCGGCGACCTTGACTACCTGCACCCTGACCCGGCGCGGCACCACGCCGGTCATGGCGGTCACCTGCTCGTTCACGGCCTGGCGCACGGCGGCGCCCACCGCGGGCAGGGCCTCGTCCGTAGGCACGGTCACGTTCAGGTCGATGTTCAGGCCGTCGTTGACCACAGCCAGATTGGTGTTGAGGCCCTTGACCTGAGGCACGCTGTTGGCGGCCCGGCGCACCACGTTGTCGATGGCGGACAGGGAGATCTCGATCTCGTTGCCCTCTTCGGTGGCCACCTTGATGCGGTTGGCCTTCTTGGTGCGGGAAAAGGCCACGATGAACAGGAGCACGGCCAGGATCACCAGCACGGCGAAGGCGACGATGGGCTGCCACAGATGGCGGCTTTCCACGAAGATCTGCTTCAGATTATAGACCAGGCAGCGGTCCAGATAATCCACGGCCCGCTGACCGAATTCGTGGTCGATCAGGGCCAGCGCAGTGACGGCGGCGGCGGCCAGGGACAGCAGACCGCCCAGAGCCACCAGAACTCTGCGTAAACTTTCCATTTGGGTACTCCCCTTTCTGTGAAAACGGCCGCGCGGTCTCCCCGCGACCGGGATGAGGCAACGGAAGCGGCTGCGCTATACGCCTTTACCGCAGCAGGAAGACCTGCCGCGGTAAGCGTCGGACTGCAGCCGGCTCCGGGCTGCCAAACATGGGCCGGCAGAAAGCCGGCCCTTATTTTCGAATCATTCGGCGGGAGCTTCTTCGGCCGGGGCGGGTTCCGGTTCGGGGAAGGCAACGCCCTGCACGTGGACGTTGACTTCGCGGCAGGCCAGGCCGGTCATGCTTTCCACGGTGGCCTTAACGCCTTCCTGCACCTGCTTGGCCACCTCGCCGATGGCCACGCCGTACTTGACGATGACGTAGATATCCAAAGCGGCGTCGTTTTCGTTGACGTCCACCTTGACGCCCTTGGTCATCTGCTTGCGGCCCAACATCTGGGCCAGGCCGGAGGTGATACCGCCGCTCATGCCGGCCACGCCGGGGATCTCGGAGGCGGCCATGCTGGCGATGGTGGCGACCACGTCGGAGGCGATGCGGATGGCGCCGACGCTGTTTTCTTCGGTAGTTTCGATGATCTTTTCTTCGTTTTCTGTCATTTTTTCTTCCTCCTTATTTCAATGGAGCACAGAAATAATCAGCACTATATAGATAGTTTTATTATATCAGAAGGATCATCGATTTACAATAATAACATTCTCAAAACTGACGCCGCAGCATTCTGCCGTCACATTGGCGATTCGGGAGGCGTCCGCAGCGGTCAGCTCCAGGTCGCAGATGACGGTGGCCTGTTCGCCGCTGACCAGCACCACGGTCTCGCCGAAGCCCCGGGCCCGCAGCAGGCTTTCCGCTGCGGCTTCGTTTTCGATAGCCCGGGATACAGCCAGCTTCCGCTGTTCCGCCTCGCTTTTCGCCTCCTCGCTGGCAGCCGGATCGGCCATGATCTCCTGCAACAGGGCCAGTTCCTCTTCGCGGCTGCTCTCCCGCTCCAGCCGGTAGGCGGCGAACAGGGCCTCCGCTTCCTCGGCCTCCGTCCTCTGCTCTACCTCCTCCTCCTTTTCCTGCTCCGCGGCCTGAGGCAGGGCGTTCACATCCACCGCGGGCTGCTCCAGGGTAAGCCCTCCGGTCGCGCCGTTGGCGCTGATATCCCAATAGGCGATACCCGCGCAGATGAGGGCGAACACCAGCAGGCCCAGGCGGGCGGGCCGCAGGCTGCGCCGCTGTTTCTCACCGGTCTCGCGCTTGCTTTTGGTCCAGCCAAACATCATAAAACATCGCTCCCTTCTCCTTCGATGACTGCGATCTGACTCGTTTTCAGTCCCAGCAGGCTTTTGACAGCCGCGTAGAGCCGTTCCCTGACCTGGGGGTCGCCTGCCCCTTCCGCCACCACCACCACGCCCCGGACCGCAGCGGCCTCCTGCCGTACCAGCAGGGGTTGATCCCCCACCGTGGCCACGCTGACCCGGCGGCCTTCGCTGAGCTGCTCGCCTTCCCCGTCCGTCCGCCGCTCGCTGGAATCCTCGCTTTCCGTGGCGTAGACCGCGGCGCTGCCGGCGCTGTACCAAACCGCCACCCGCACCCGGCCTGCGCCCTTGACCTGGGAGAGGATAGCTTCCAGCTCCCGTTGGAGCAGGTCCTCCGACACGGCGGCGGAAACGGCGGCGGGCTGCTCCGCTGCCTTTTCCTCAGCCCCTTCCGCAGGCCAGAGCCGGACCAGGCTGAGCAGGGCCACGCCTAAGGCCAGCGCCAGCAGCAAGTTTTTCACTCGGCGACGGTCTTTTTCCGGCAGTTCCCGCCAGCGGTCGGCCGGCTTTTTTGTCCCTTCGTCCATATGAGACCTCCCCTTCAGATCAGTTCGCGGCATTCCAGCCGTGCCGCGTCCAGCGAATAAAAGCCGCAGATCAGCTTTGCCGCCTCTTTTGCCCGTTCCGGCTCCGGGGACCGGATATAGAGGACGACACGCGCCAGACCGCCCCCGTCGTCCAGCGTCACTTCGGCCCGGGCCTCCTCCACGCCGGAGACCAGCTCAGCCAGGGCCGAGATCTGGGCGGCAAGCTGCGATTCCTGTTCCCTGCGGCCTTCGTCGCGCAGCTGCCGTCCTATTTCCTCGCCCTGCTCCGCGTACAGCTCGCCCTGCTCCTGCAAAGGCGCGGCGGCCGGCACCAGCTCCGCCTTTTCGATAAGCGACGGCAGGCGGCCCAGGGGCACGGTCACGGCGGCCAGCAGGGTCAGGCCCATGACCAGCCGCACGAAGCGGGCCAGGGAGCCCGGCGGCAGCATCATTTCCAACAGTGAATAGAGCAGCAGCAACAGGATGAGACTGCACACGATCTGCAGCAAACGTTCCATCTTCTCACCTCATCATCATGGTCACGCTGCCCGGGCGGCAGTAAGATATTCCTGCATAGTACCTGCAGCAAACCTTTTCGTTTTTCACCGCATCATCATAGTCACGCTGCCCATAGCCACGGTGAGGGCCAGGGCGAAAAAGGCGAAGAGCCCGGCCACGGCCAAAGCGGCGAACATCAGGGTCAGGGACTGGCCCAGGCCGTTCAAGGCCGCGGACAGGTTTTCGTCCCCCAGAGGCTGGGCCAGGGCTCCCGTCAGGCGGAACAGCAGGGCCTGGACCAGGATGCGCACCGCAGGCACGCCGCAGATCAGCAGCAGGGCCAGAGCGCCGCTAAGGCCCAGCGTGCCTTTTAAGGCCAGCACCGTGCCGAGGACGCTGTCCAGGCTGTCCGCCAGGGCCCGGCCCACCAGAGGTATAAAGGCGCCGCTGGCCGTCTTTACCGCCTTCACCGCCAGCCCGTCCCGGCCGGCGGAGGCCAGTCCCGACAGGCTGAGGAAGGCCACGAAGACAGTGGTGATGACGCTGAGCAGCCCTATTGCCACGTCCCGGCACAGGCCGGCCAGTCGGCTCACGTTGAAGGAGGGGGCCAGCTGTGAGCAGAGTCTGAGCAGCGCGCCGCACCAGATCAGGGGAAATACCGCATTCTTCAGCAGCTCCATCAGCAGGTTCAGGCAAAAGAGCAGCGCCGGGGCAAGCGTGGCCGCGGTGCTGACCCCGCCCAAGGCCGCCAGCAGGGGCATGAGCAGGGGCAGCAGCAGAAACAGCAGCTGCGACACATCGTTCACCGCCCGCTGCGCCGCCTGCATGCAGGAGGAAAAGGAAGTCAGGGCCAGAGACAGCAGGAGCAGGCTGACCACCCAGGCGGAGAGAGCCGCGACGCGGCCCTCGGACAGACTGTCCCGCAGCAGGGTGAGCAGCAGAGACAGCAAAGCCAGGGCCAGCAGACGGGCCAGCAGCCCGGCGCTGTTTTTCAGCTCTCCCAGCAACAGGGAGGAAAAAAGCCCGCTCAGGCGGGGTATGACGCCGGCGTCAGCCT
>CAMZIS010000002.1 GCA_947307285.1 uncultured Peptococcaceae bacterium
CAAGGACAACGAGACCGCCAAGGCGGTGGAGGCCGCCGGCTGCTTCAGCGCTACCGTGCTGGCCGCCGACGCGCCGGAGGAGATAATCAACACTTTCGGCTACAAATCCGGCCGCGCGGTGGACAAATTCGCCGGCTTTGAGGTGCTTACCGATCAGGCCGGCGCGCCCTACATCACCAAAGGCATGGCCTCCCGCATCTCTTGCAAGGTCGTGGACAAGCTGGCGGTGGGCAACTATGTCATCTACGTGGGCCAGGTCACCGAGGCAGAAGTGCTGAGCGAGGCCGAGGGCCTTACACTGAAAGCCTTCATCGACCGGGGCAAGGCCACGCCGCCTCAGGCCACGGTCTACCGGGAAATGGTGGGCAACGGGTTCCGCTGCACTGTCTGCGGCTTCGTGTATCAGAGCGAGAGCATTTCCCCGGATTACGTTTGCCCCATCTGCGGCGCCAAGGCGGAAAAATTCGTGCAGCAGTAAGCGGCGGAATAAATCTGCGTTTCATGAAATCAAAATAAACATAGAAAGGACCAGACTACTATGGAACAGAAATTCTTCATCTGTGAGCGTTGCGGCAACATGATCGCCATGGTCAAAGCCAGCGGCGTACCGATCCAGTGCTGCGGCCAGCCCATGACCGAGATCGTTCCCGGCTCCACCGACGCGGCTTTGGAAAAGCACGTGCCCGTGTATAAGGTCGAAGGCGACAAGGTCTACGTCACCGTGGGTTCCGTGGAGCATCCCATGCTGCCCGAGCATTACATCGAATGGATCTCCCTGCAGACCAAGTCCGGCAACCAGCGCAAACCGCTGCAGCCCGGTCAGGCGCCCAAGGCCTGCTTCTCCCTGTGCGAAGGCGACGAAGTGGAAGCGGTCTACGCTTACTGCAACCTGCACAGCCTGTGGAAGGCCTGAGCTTGTAAAGCTTCATATCCATGAAAGAGGGAGCGAGAGCTCCCTCTTTTTTATCTGTACACCCTCTTTTCTTTCGCCGTCGGAGATGCTACAATCAAAACACAGCCAAACCGCATCCCGTTCCCTGGTTCAGACAAAGGAGGACATTATGCTGGACGTAGGTACCAAGGCTCCCGATTTCTGTCTGCCGGATCAAAACGGCAGCGAACGCCGGCTGTCCGATTTTGCCGGGCAGAAGGTGGTGCTTTATTTTTATTCCAAGGACGGCAGTCTGGGCTGCACCAGGCAGGCTTTAGGTTTTGCCGAGCTGTATCCCGAATTTCAGCAAAAGGGCGCCGTCATCCTGGGCGTCAGCAAGGACAGCGCGGCCGCCCATCACAGGTTCGCGGAAAAGCACGGTCTGCCCTTTATCCTGCTGTCCGATGAAAGCAAGGCCGTGCTGCAGGCCTACGACGTATGGAAGGCAAAGACCGACCACGGCAAGCAGACCTTTGCCACGGTACGCACCACCTATCTGATCGACGAAGCAGGCCTCATCGTCTGGGCCAAGGACAAGGTGAAAGCGGCGGACAATCCCCGGCAGATGCTGGAGCTTTTGTGATCGCAGCGCTGCGCCGCACCGGCAGATCTGTTTCAGCCGACATATCTATACGCAGGAAACGCCGCCCGAGGGCGGCGTTTTTCCTGTCCGCTGCAGCTAGATGATGATGCAGATGATGCCGCCGCCCTTGTCGTTGACGATGCGCTGCAGGGTCTGGGCCAGCTTTTCCCGGGCCTGGGGCGGCATATGGGCCAGCTTGCCGGAAATGCCTTCGGAGACCAGCTCGTGCAGGGATTTCCCGAAGATGTTGGTCTGCCAGATCTTGCTGGGGTCGTCCTCGAATTCCGAGGTGATGTAGCGCACCAGGTCCTCGCACTGCTTTTCCGTGCCGATCAGGGGCGTGATCTCCGTGGACACGTTGGTGCGGATAATGTGATAGCTGGGGGCGGAGGCGCGCAGGCGCACTCCGAAATGGCCGCCCTGCTTGATAAGCTCCGGCTCCTCCAGATACATCTCGTCCAGCCGCGGGTCCACCACGCCGTAGCCGGTCTCGGCCACCTCCTCCATGGCGGCGCTCATCTTTTCCCATTCCCGGGCCCCGCGGCAGCTGCGCCGCAGCAAAGGCAGGAGCTGATGCTCGCCGGAGATGGGCTCGCCGGCGTATTCCGAAAGCACCCGGAAATAAAGCTCGTCGGCGGGCCGGAGCGCCACCTCCGCCGCGCCGCTGCCCAGGTCAAGACCGGTCAGGCTCACGCTTTTGACCCGCTCCGAACCGCGCAGGCGCTCCAGCAGGCCGCTGACGTCCCGCACCCGCTCCACCCCGGCCACGGCGCCGTTGATCTCGCTTTCGAAGGCGGTCCGCAGCCAGTGATCCGGCTCCAGCTCGTCCACCCAGCGGGGCAGGCCTACGCTGATCTCGCTGACCGGGAACTCGTACAGGGCGGCGTTCAACACGTCAAGCACGTCCTCTTCGTCCATATGCGGCACGTCCAGGGGCAGCACGGCCACGGAATAGCTTTCGCTCAACTCCTGGGCCAGGGCCTGGGTCCCGTCGTCGTAGGGATGTCTGCTGTTCAGCACCACCACGAAGGGCTTTTCCAGACCGCGCAGCTCATCCACTACCCTCTGCGCCGCCGGCAGATAGGCCTCATAGGGGATATCGCCGAAGCTGCCGTCGGACAGCACCACCACACCCAGGGTGGAATGCTCGCTGATCACCTTCTGCGTGCCCGTTTCTGCGGCCTCTTCAAAGCTGACCGGCTGCTCGAACCAGGGCGTATCCACCATGCGCGGGCCGTTCTCGTCATCGAAGCCCCGGGCGCCTTCCACCGCGTAGCCCACGCAGTCCACCAGCCGCACTTTGAGCTCTATCCCCTCCCCCGCCGGGACCTCCACCGCCTCGGCGGGGATGAATTTCGGTTCCGCCGTCATCACCGTGCGTCCGCTGCCGCTTTGAGGCAGTTCGTCCGTGGCCCGGGCCCGCTCCGCCGGATCGCTGATACGGGGAAGGACCAACGATTCCATGAAGCGCTTGATGAAGGTGGATTTGCCGGTGCGCACCGGACCCACCACGCCCAGATAGATATCGCCGCCGGTGCGGCGGGATACGTCTTTCAGCACGTCGATATTTTCCATTTGCTTCCCTCCCTTGGTATATAGGGCCCGTAAAAGGCCAAAAGAAAAAGTATGGAACATAAGTCCATACTTTTTGTATGCGGGGAAGCTTGATTATATGACAGGCTTTAATCCGCCTCTTCCGTGCGGCGGCGGGTCATCAGCTCCCACATGGCGGTACGGGGGTCCTGATCCTCGTAGAGCACCCGATACATCTGATCGGTGATGGGCATCTCCACGCCCAGACGGTGGGACAGAGCGTAGGCGCAGTCCGTGGCGTAGACGCCCTCCACCACCATCTCCGTTTCCGCCAGCACCTCCCGCCATTTGCGGCCGCGGCCGATCTCCCGGCCGGTGCGGTAATTGCGGGAATGCTGGGAGGTGCAGGTGACTATCAGATCGCCCATACCGGTGAGGCCGGCAAAGGTGTCGGCCTGGGCGCCCATGGCCAGGCCCAGCCGCTTCATCTCCGCCAGACCTCTTGTCATCAGCGCGGCCCGGGTATTATCGCCCAGGCCCAGGCCGTCGCAAACGCCGGAGGCCAGGGCCACGATGTTCTTGATGGCGCCGCCGATCTCCACGCCGATCAGGTCCGGGCTGGTATAGACCCGGAAACGGCTGTTCATGAACACGTCCTGCACCGTCTTGCAGGCCGCTTTGTCGCAGCCGGCCACGCAGACCGCGGCGGGCAGCTGCCGCGCCACTTCCTCGGCGTGACTTGGTCCGGAAAGCACGCAGATGCGGTTATGGGGCAATAAGTCCTGCAGCACCTCGGACATGCGGCGCAGGCTCACGGGCACCAGGCCCTTGGCCGCGTTGACCACGATGGCGGTCCGTGAGATCATGGGCGCGGCCTGCTCCGCCACGCCGCTCATCACGGCGGAGGGCACGGCGAACAGCACCAGCTCTTTGCCGGAGACGGCCTTCAGGTCAGATGTTATCTCCAGCTCGGCAGGGAGGCTAACCCCCGGCAGGAAAGCGCGGTTCTCCCGTTCCTTCAGCATATTGTCGGTGTCATGCTGCTGCCAGCTCCACAGAGTCACTTTATGTCCGTTGCTCACCAGCAGACAGGCCAGGGCCGTGCCCCAGCCGCCGGCGCCAACCACAGTTATATCCATTGTCAGTCCTCGCGGAAATGAGATCAGATTTTTTTCAAGAGGTTAGGAAGCCAGATTTTGGAGCGCCGCTCCGTGCCCGCGGCCAGACGGCGGAAATTGCCGCTGTGGCGCAGGGTGACCAGAACGGCTGTCATGCTAAATATCCAGAAGCAGGCAAAGGGGGCGTCGCCCATGATCAGGGTGACCAGTGCGCCGCAGCACAGCACCACGCAGGAGGCCAGGGACACGTAGCCGAAGGCCAGCACCAGAATGAACCACAGCCCCAGGCCGAGGAGGCAGATCAGGGGCGCCAGCGCGAAATAGATGCCGGCGGCGGTAGACACGCCCTTGCCGCCCCGGAAATGCAGCCAGGGCGGGAAAAAGTGGCCCAGCAGAGCGGCCAGACCGCAGGCGGCGGCCAGCGGATAGCCCACATAACGGCTGGCCAGGAAGACGGGCAAAAAGCCTTTCAGCACGTCGAACACGAAGGAAAGATAACCCAGCTTGCCCACGGCACGCACGGCGTTGGTGGCGCCCACGTTGCCGGAACCCAGCTCGCGTATATCCTTTCCGGTGCGCCATTTCACTATCATATAGGCGCTGGGCACGGAACCCAGCAGGAACGAAGCGATCAAAAAGGCGATCCAGATCAGCCACATAAGTCAATCCTCATCCTTTTCCCGTTTTCTCCACATCAGTGATATAGGCGTGCCGGCAAAGCCGAAGGCCTCGCGCAGCTTGTTTTCCAGATAGCGCGCGTAGGAAAAATGCATCAGCTCCGGGTCGTTGAGGAAAAACACGAACTTGGGCGGCTTGGTGCCCACCTGGGTGGCGTAGAGCACCTTCAGCCGCCGGCCCTTGTCCGTGGGCGGCACGTTCAGGGCCACCGCCTCCCGCACCACTTCGTTGAGCTGGGCGGTGGTCACCCGGCGGGAGCACTGCTCGGAGATGAAATCCACCAGCGGCAGGATGCGGTCGCAGCGCTGGCCGGTCTTGGCGGAAACGAAGAGGGTGAGGGCGTAGCCCGCAAAGGCCAGCTCCTCCTTGATGTCGTCGTCGAAACGCTTCATGGTATTGGTCTCTTTTTCCGGCAGGTCCCATTTGTTGACCACGATGAGCAGGCCCTTGCCCGCTTCGTGGGCGTAGCCCGCGATATGCTTGTCCTGCTCGATGATGCCCGCCGTGGCGTCGATGACCAGCACGCACACGTCGGCACGGTCGATGGCGTTCAGGGCCCGGGACACGCTGTAATGCTCCGCCGGTTCGCCGATGCGGCTTTTACGGCGCATGCCCGCGGTATCGATTATCACGTATTCCCGGCCGTCCCGGGAAAGGCGGGTGTCGATGGCGTCCCGGGTGGTGCCGGGGATGTCGGAGACGATGACCCGCTCCTGGCCCAGCAGACGGTTGACCAGCGAGCTTTTGCCCACGTTGGGCCGGCCGATCAGGGCCAGACGCACCACGTCGCCTTCGCCCTCGTCCTCGTCGGCCGGAGGCAGATAGCGGATGACGGCGTCCAGCAGATCGCCGATATTCAGGGAATGCATGGCGGAGACCGGGATCAGGTCCCCTACCGCCAGAGAGTAAAAATCGTAAAGCGGCAGCATCTTTTCCGGGTTGACGAAATCGTCGGCCTTGTTCACGGCCACCACCACCGGCTTGCCGGAGCGGCGCAGCAGGGCGGCCACCTCCTCGTCCTCGGAGGTGAGGCCGGCGCTGATATCCACCACCAGGATGATGACGCTGGCCTCTTCGATGGCCAGCTCGGCCTGCTGCTTGACCTTGCCGTAGATCACGCCTTCCTCGGTATTGAACTTGATGCCGCCGGTATCGATGAGGGTGAATTCCCGGTCCAGCCACTCCGCGTCCCGGTACAGACGGTCCCGGGTGATGCCCGGCGTATCCTCCACGATGGCGTGTCGGGCGCCGATGATGCGGTTGAACAGGGTGGATTTGCCCACGTTTTCCCGGCCTACGATGGCCACTATCGGTTTAGACATAAACAGTTCCTTATCTTGGTCTATGCTTCCTCCCGGTCGAAGATGGCGGAGATCAGGGCCGCCGGGTCCGGCTCGGTGATGCGCAGCTCGGTCTCGAGGGCCGTTGACAGTTCCTCCGCGGTCATGTCGTCCAGGAAGATATCTTCGTCGAATTTGAACATATTCACCGGCAGCAGCAAGCGGCGGTAATGGCCTTTGGGCAGGCGTTCCAGCAGGGTGCTGCCCACCAGCAGGCCGGTGGCGGTGATAGTGGGGCCGTAAAAGCTGTTTTCCACCTCGATCAGCTCCACTTCGCTGCCGCTGATGCGGTTGATCTCCTCCACCACCGGAGCCAGCACGTAGGCGCCGTTGTGGCCGGTGGCGATGGCAACGGGGCCCTCCGCCGGCGTCTTCGGCACCAGGGAACGGGCGCTCTGCCACTGCTCCAGGAAGAGAGAGGCCATGCCCACGCCGTTTTCGATCTGGGCGAAATCACCGTAGATAGAGGCCGGAGGGAAGGGGCGGCCCGCTTTGACGTAAAGCTCGTCCGCCGCGTAGACGAAGGCCTGGCCGCACTGGTCGATATAGCGCCTCTGCCGCGCTTCGATATCGTCGATGAGAGAGGCGGCCTCTTCCGCGGTGAACAGGCGCAAAGCGGGGTTTTTCTGGTATTTGGTCAGGCCCACCGGCACCACGGCCAGGGTCTGCACGCCGGGATGCAGGGCGTAGAGCGAATCTATGGTCTGAGCCAGCGCCGCGCCGTCGTTGATGTCGGGGCACAGCACCACCTGGGCGTGGATCTGAACGCCCATGGAGATGAAGCGCTGCAGGGTGAGGAGGATCTCCGCCGGACGGCGGCGGCCCAGCAGACGCCCGCGCAGCTGGGGGTCTACTGCATGAACGGATATATACAGGGGCGACAGGCGCAGCTCGCCGATGCGGCGATAATCTTCCTCCGTCAGGTTGGTGCAGGTGATGAAGCTGCCCTCCATGAAGCTCATGCGGTAATCGTCGTCCTTCACTTTCAGAGAAGGACGGGGAGAGGGCTGCAGCTGATCCACGAAGCAGAAGATGCAGTGGTTCCTGCAGGTGCGCACCCGGTCGAAGACGTTGGCCTCGAACACCAGGCCCAGCTCTTCGTCGGCGTATTTTTCCACCTCGCAGTTCCAGATCTCGCCGTCTTTGCGCCGCACCTCCAGCTCCAGATATTCGTCTTCGCTGTGATAATTGTAGTCGATCAGGTCCCGCACGGGCTGACCGTTGATGGACAGCAGGACGTCGCCGGGCTCAAGGCCGATTTCCTGGGCCACGCTGTCCGGCAGCACGTCCGCGATTCTTCCGCCCATAGGCTCCCTTTCTGCAAAGCGGCCCCGAAGGGTATCAGGGCATAACTAACATATTAAATATTATTACCCATACAGGGCAAATAGTCAAGTTCAAACTGCGCAAAAAGGCCGCCGCGTGCAGCGGCGGCCCGGGGAGATAACAGATTCAGCTTTTGGTCAGGAAGCTGTTGAGCTCGGCAAAGTCTTCTTCCTCAAACAGGTCCTGCCGGTCCTCAAAGCGGAAGAGGTGGACGTCGGCGCCGTCCAGGATGCGCTCCATATCTTTGACCTTGTCCGGCGTCTTGTCGCTGTCCATATCCTTTTCATCGTATTCGATGGCGGCCTTTACGCGCAGCCGTTCGTCGTCCACGATGAGGAAGTCCACGTATTTGCGGCCGATGCGGGAGCGGAACTGCTGATACAGGTTGGTATCCTCCGACGGACGTACGAAGGACATGAGCCGCACCTTGGGAAAGACCCGGTAACCGGGGGCCAGATATTTTTCCAAAGC
Organism: uncultured Peptococcaceae bacterium; assembly: GCA_947307285.1. GTDB lineage: Bacteria > Bacillota > Dehalobacteriia > UBA4068 > UBA4068 > CALXSV01. The sequence goes on from CAMZIS010000002.1 coordinate 7,981, forward strand.
CTGGAAGAAAAGGAATTCGCGCTTGCTCAGCAGCTGATCCACGGTTTCGTAGGACCAGATCTCCAGCTCGGCCAGGGGGTCTTTTTTCGCTTTCTTCGCGCTGGAAAAGATGCTGCTGGTCAGGGCAATGATGATGCCCACCATGACTACCAAAGCAACGCTCAACAGTCTGCCGCCCATAGCTTGCCTCCTAAAATATACTGTTGATATTATACACTTTATCGGCTCTGCCGTCCAGTGTTTGGGTGAAAAAATAAAAGACCTCTGTGATAGAGGCCTTTTGGAACCGTGAGTGGTGCCGGAGACCGGGGTCGAACCGGTACGAGATCGCTCCCGGGGGATTTTAAGTCCCCTGCGTCTGCCTATTCCGCCACTCCGGCAAAATTTGGAGGCGCCACCCAGATTTGAACTGGGGGTAAAGGATTTGCAGTCCTCTGCCTTACCACTTGGCTATGGCGCCGTGCAAAAGATATCTTATCACAGCCGCCGCCAAAAAGCAAGAGCAAAATTGACGGCGGTCGTTTTTCCTGTATCATGTATCATGGCCGCCGGCGGGCGCCGCCACTACCCGTTCACTTTTCGTTCCGCGTGCGGTCTCCGCAAGTGAGACGTGTCGAAGCCTGTAGGTTAAAAGAAGAAGCCGTCGCCGGCCGCGGATTATGTATATCAAAGAAAAATATTAATAGCAAAAGCCGAATAATCGTATATCTTGCTTTAAGTGGCGAAAGATTAATTATCAGATATTTTGACAAATTTTTTGTTTTGCCACGGCATATGGTTTTAGCTTTTATATCTGTACCGGACGGAGATAAAAACGCTTTTTTCTGATCTCTTTATACTATTTTAATCCACACGGCGGGCAAGGATACCAAATTAGTGTCTTAGTGGCCATTTGCGTTTGTCAAGCTATTTTTTTTATTTTTACTAACATTTTATCCACAATTTTTATGCACTTAAATGAATAAATATGCAGGGCTGTCTTTGCCCTGCATATTCCCGTCTTTTATCTGCCGGTCAAAGCTTTTGCGACCGGAAAACACGATTGTTTTTAATATTCTTTACGTTCCGCCTCGCCCCACAGACGTTCCAGATCGTAGAATTCCCGTTCCTCTTCCAGGAAAATGTGTACCACCACAGAGCCCAGGTCGATCAGGATCCAGTTTTCCCGATAGCCCTCGATGCGCAGGGGCTGCAGGCCGTCCTCCTTCATGCCCTGTTCGATCTGATCGCAGATGGATTGGGCCTGGCGGGTGTTGGCGGCGGTGACGATAAGAAAATAATCGCAGATCAGGGTCAGGCCGGAAAGAGAAAGGCTGACGATGTCCCTGCCCTTCTTTTCCTCGGCCAATTCCACGCAGCGGGCCAGTATCTCTTCCGGGGTCTTGCTTTCGTTCATGTATATCCTCCTCAGCGGGACGCGCCGGCCCCGTTCTTTGCGCGGGCCTTGGCCCGGTAGTGTTCCAGTAAAGACGCCGTGTCAGGATGGGGCGTTTTGCCCCGGCTCTCCAGATAGGTCATGGTGCGCTCCAGACAGCCGGCCACGCAGGCGTCCAGATCGACGAGGGCCAGCCGCCTCAGCTCATCCTGACCCTCCCAGACGGGACGGGTGGGCTCCAGCATATCGGCGATGAAGACGATCTTGGCCAGGTCGCCCATGTCCGGCTCAGGCACGGTATGGCAGCGCACGGCTTCCAGCAGCCGGGGATCGTCGCAGTAATAGTCCTGCTCCAGCACGGCGGCGGCCAGAGGTCCGTGCAGCAGCTGGGGGTCCTCCAGGGCGGCATGATCGCAGGGCACGCCGTAGACCAGAGCCCAGGACAGATATTCCTCCGGCTGCAGGCAGTGCATCAGATCATGGAGCAGACCGGCCTCGTAAGCCAGCTTTTCGTCCACGCCCCAGTGGCGGGCCAGCTCCGCGCTGTAGGCGGCCACGGCTTCGCTGTGCTCGTAACGATGCCGGGACAGGGTGTTGTTCATGCGCTGCCTGAGTTCGTCCAGGTCCAAAGCCATTACCCTTCCTCCCGGTACAGGCCGTAGCGCAGGATATAGTGTTCCACCGGCTCCGGCAGCAGATACTTGATGCTGTCCCCGTTCTTCACCCGGCGGCGGATATCCGTGGAGGAGATGGCCAGGGCCGGTATCTCGAACAGGCGTATCCGCTCCAGCCAGGCCAAAGGCAGCTTGTTCAGCTCGGCCAGATCGAAGCCGGGGCGGGAGGCGGCGATGAAGGTACACATGTTCAGCAGATCAGCCGCATCCTTCCAGGTAGGTATGCCCAAAATGGCGTCGGCGCCGGTGATGAAAAACAACTCCAGCTCCGGCCCGTAGATATCGAAGAATTCCCTCACCGTGTCGATGGAGTAGGAATAGCCCTCCCGTTTGGCCTCGATATCCGACAGGCTGAAGCCCGGATTGGTGACGATGGCCATCTGGGTCATGACCAGCCGGTCGCTGGCGTCCGTTGTGCCGCCGGTCTTATGGGGCGGACGGCCCGAGGGCACGAACACCACCTGATCCAGACGGAAACGGGTGCGGGCGGCCTCGGCCGTTACCAGATGCCCGTAATGGATGGGATCAAAGGTGCCGCCCATGATGCCCAGTCTTTTCACTCCCGGTTTAGACGCGATCAGATCTTTCATGTACTAACGCCTCATTCCGTGTATTCGAATTCGCTGCCGGCGATGGACACGGTGTCGCCCACCTGGATGCCGGCCTCGCGCAAAGCGTCTTCCAGCCCCATCTTAACAAAGATGCGCTGCATGCGCAGGACCGCGTCGTCGTTGTTGAGATCGGTCATGCGCACCAATTTTTCCACTCTTTCGCCGCCCACCTGCCACACGCCGTCGTCGTCCCGGATCACTTCGAAGGGGGCCTCCTCCCGCACCACGGTATGGCGCACCTGATCGGTGGCGCTTTCCAGCATGGGGAGAGGCGTAGTGTCAAGCAGCTCCCTGACCCGCCACAGCAGTGGGTCCAGCCCCTGCCCGGTCAGAGCGGAGATGGGGAATATCTCATAGGCGCCGGCCAGCTCTTTTTGGAGCAGGGCCAGGTTATCTTCGGCGCCTGGCATGTCCATCTTGTTGGCGGCCACCAGCATGGGCCGGCTGAGGAAGTCCTCTTTATAGAGAGAAAGCTCCTCGTTGATCAGGCGGAAACTGTCCAGAGGCGGTCGGTCGGCCAGCTCGCTCATATCCAGCACGTGGATGAGGACCCGGTTGCGTTCCGCGTGACGCAGGAAGCGGTGGCCCAGGCCCACGCCCTTGGCCGCGCCTTCGATCAGGCCGGGCAGATCGGCCATGACGAAGCTGCTTTCATCGTTCAGCCGCACCACGCCCAGATTAGGCTCGGTGGTGGTGAAAGGGTAATCGGCGATCTTGGGCCGGGCGGCGGAGACCCGGGACAGCAGGGTGGATTTGCCGGCGTTGGGGAAGCCGATCAGGCCCACGTCGGCGATGAGCTTGAGCTCCAGCACCAGCCACATCTCCCGGCCGGGCTCTCCCTTTTCCGCGTACTGGGGCGCCTTGTCGTTGCCGTTGGCGAAGCGCACGTTGCCCCGGCCGCCGCGGCCGCCTTTGGCCGCCACGAAGCGCTGGCCGTCCTCATGGATATCAGCCAGCACCGTCCCGTCTTCCGTATGCACCACGGTGCCGGCGGGCACTTTCAGCACCAGGTCGGCGCCGGAGGCCCCGGTCATGTTTTTGTTCAGACCGTTCATGCCCCGCTCCGCCTTGTAATGCCGCTTGTACTTAAAGTCCAGCAGGGTGGAGAGGCTCTTGTCCCCCACCAGGACGATACTGCCCCCGTTGCCGCCGTCGCCGCCGGCAGGGCCCCCTAAAGGCACGTACTTTTCCCGCCGAAAGGCCACTGCGCCGTCGCCGCCGTCGCCGGATTTTATATAGATTTTTGCGTAATCAGCAAACATATTTCCTCACCGTCACATTTGGCCTATATTATACACTTTATTGAAGGCTTGCGTCAATTACACTATTAAACAATTTTCGACAAATAGGTGGTGACTTTTTGTTATTTTTCTGTTATATTATAAGTTGAAATTCTTATCATTAACTGGAGGGACAGATGGTCACGTTCGACAACGCTTTTACGGAAGCAACCGTCAGCCAGGAAATAAGCCAGCTTGAGGAGGCTTTGGCCACCCAAAGAGCTTTAGCCGCCGGTCAAAAAGAGCGACTGAACCGGCTCAAGGAAGCGGCCGGCGAGGAACAGGCGCGCCGCAGCGGTCTGGAGGAAGAGGTTTCCCGGCTGAGCGCAGAAAACGACGCGGCCCGGCAGGAGCTGGAAGCCGCTATCCGCGAAGGTTCTGATCTGCAGACCGGTCTGGCCAAAGATCTGGCCGCAGCCCGCAGTCAGGCTGACGAGCAATGCCGCCAGCTGGATCAGGCTATCGAACAGGCCAGTCTGGAACTGGAAAGACACGCGCGCCTGCAGCAGGAAGCGGACTCCGAGGCCGAACGATTCAGCTTCGAGCGGGACGCCAGACAGCAGCGCGCCGAACGGATAAACGAGGAGCATCAGTCCATCCTGGCCCGGCTGGGCGCCAGCCTGCGTCAGGCCGAGGAACAGGCCGGCGAAAACATCAATCAGGCCCTGTCCAAGTGGGAGACCGCCCGCATCGATCACGAGGCGGCGGACAGCCGTCTGCATCTGGTCCGCGCCTCCCTGCAGGATATCGAGACCCGACTGACCGAGACCCAGCAGCAGCTGGACGAAAGAGAGCAGGCCCTGCGCTCACTGGAGGAAGAAAGGGAAGCCGGTCTGGCGGAACTGGAGCGTCGCCATGCGGAGAGCAGCGCCGCGGTGGCAGCCGAGCGTCGGCAAAAGGAAGATGAGCTGCTGAAGCATCAGGAAGATTTCCGCCGTCTGCGCGGCATGGCCGAGCTGTCCGCCTCCGCCCTGAGTTCGGTCAACACCCGTCTGGACCAGCTCTCCCAGAAGCTGCGCGATCTTTACGCCAAGGCTGAAGAAGAGACCGCCAACGCTTCGCAAAAAATGAGCGACGCCATCCATCAGGTGCTCAGCCGCAGGGAAGACCTGGGCGGCATCCTGCAGGAGACCAACCGTCTGGAAGAAGAAGCCGCCGCCGCTGAGACTGCCAAGGCCGACCTGAAAGACAAGCTGATGCTGCTGCAGACTGAGAATCAGGATCTGAGCAGCGCCGCTCTGGTGGCCAGCGATCTGGCCATGGAAGCCACGGCCGCCTGTAAGGAAGCCGGTCCCGAGCTGCTGCCGACCTTAAAGGAAATGGAAGAAGCCCTGCTGGCGTCAGCCCGCGAGGCCCAGGCTCAGGCCAGGGCCAAAGCCGACGAACTGCAGGAGACCGAAACGAATATAGAACGCAACGCCGCCGATCTGGCCCGGCTGCAGGATTCGCGGGAAGAGGCGAAACAGCGCCTGTCCCAGGCGGAAAGCAGCTGCCAGGACGCGGAAGACTCCATGCTGGAGCTGTCGGGCCGCCTGGGCCGTCTGGTTTCCGGACGCAGCGAGTATTTCGACCGCATCAAGGAAGCCCGGGCCGAATACGATAACGCCGGCAAGGAACAGCGGACCCTGAAAGAAGCCGCCGCCGCTGCCGCCAACGACCTGCGCCAGGCCCAACTGGAAGACAGCCGCCTGCGCAATGCCCTGCTGCAGCTGGAACAAAAGGCCGCCCGTATCGACGGCGAGCATCAGCAGGGCCTGAACCGTCTGGCGGACAATTTCAAGATCCGCCTGGCCGAAGCCGCCTCCGCCCTGTCCATCAGTCAGGACAAGCAGAACCGTCTGCTGCTGAGCCAGAGCGAGAAGCAGTCCGAACTGGAACAGGCCACGGCCCTGCTGGATCAGGCCGAACGGCAGGAGCAGGAACTGAAAGAACAGCTTGAGTCCTGCCGTGCCAGAGAGAACGCCATCACCGAAGAGCTGCAGGCCCAGATCGACCGTCAGAAAGAGGACTGCAATCAGGCTTTGGCCGTTGCCAACCGGGATACGGACGAGGCAGCCGGCCGCCTGAATGAAGCGAAAGAACGCATCAGCTCTCTGGGCGCAGCACGGGACCGGATCGCGGAGAAGATCGCCTCTTTGAAGGACGCGAAGACCGCCGCCAAAGGCGATCTGGTCCGCAAAGAAGAAGAACTGCAGGCAGCTTTCGACCGCAGCCGCGATCAGGTGGAAGAACGCTGCGCTTCCCTGTCCGCGCAGGTCTCCGACATAGCCGACCGTCTGCTGCGGCACCGGGACAACGCCGGCTTCGCCCGGAAAAGGGCCGCCGCCAGTCTGGCCGGCACGGAAGCCGCCGTCTCCGCCATGGCCGCCATCGACCGCAGCATAGACGCGGATACCGGACGCCTGATCGAGCTGCGTAAGGTTGAAGCGGAGCTGCAGGCCATCGCCGCGGCTGAGGAAGAAAAGAGGAAAGCCAAGGAAGAAGAAGCCCGTTTGCTGCGGGAAGCGGAAGAAAAGAAGCAGGCCGAGGAAAATGCCCGCCGTCTGAAGGAGCTGGAGGAAGCCGCTCACGCCGCCGCCCTGGCCGAGCAGGCCAGACTGGCCAAGGAAAGGGCCGAGCGGGCCGCCAAGTTCGAAGAGGAGACCGCTCTCATGGCCTCCGGCCGTCATCTGGAACGGGAGCAGCTGCTGGAGCTGCTGGATAAAGGCGGTCTTGAGGAGCGTGTGCAGCGCATCAACGAACTGGCCGCCACCGCCGCCCAGAACACCGATTTCCGCTACATAACTGACAGCGAGATCGAAGATATGCGGGGCAACGCCGAATTCCTGACTCAGCAGGCCGCAGAATCGGCTAAAGAATTCGAGTCCGGCCGGGCTGTGCTGGCCAGTTTGAAGGAACGGTGCAAGCTGCTGGAAAACGAGCGCCGTCTCATCGCGCCCCGTTTGGCCGCAGCCATGTCCCAGGTGGAAAAGGCGGGCCATGAATATGACGCCATCGCCTCCGCCCGGAACAAGCTGCAGACCGCCGGCGACGCCGACGACGAGGTGAGCCGCGCCCTGCACGACGCTGGCAGCGGGCTGGAACGGGCCCTGGAAGCCAACCGCCGCCAGGCGGCCTCCTTTGAGGAAGAGCTGAACGGCCTGCAGCAGCAGACCGCCGCTCTGGAGCAACAGCTGGAGGATACCGGCAAGCAGTACGAGGAAGCGGCCGACACCATCGAGGAAGTAACGGCCAAATGGCTCTACAAGGAATCCGCCGCCGCTGCCGCCCGGGCCAACGTGGCTGAGATCGAGCGCACTGCGGACATACGGGAAGAATTCCGTCGGCTCAAAGAGGCCGAAGCAGCTGCCCGCGCTCAGGCCAAACCGGGTCTCAAGAAGCTCAGTCCCTTTATCTGGCGCAGGAACAAGCGCGGATAAGCTAAAATATAAGCCATCTTACCGACAAAAAGTATAGGAGAACTCAGGCCTATGACGACCCTAGACAATGCCAACAGCGAACAGATAAGATCCTACCTTTCCCTGGAAAATGATTTCACCGCCGCGGCTCACAGCGCCGCAGAAGCTCTGGCTAAAGCCAAGGAGCAGCTGGGAGATATTGAAGAAAGGGCGGAGCAGAGCGAAGAGGGGGCCTACGCCGCCCGCGCCGCCGCCAACGATCTGCTCAGCGACTACCAGACCGCAGCCGACAGCGTATCGCTGCTCACGGCCGAGGAGGCCGACCGCAGCCGCTCCGCGGAGTTGATGCAAAGCCTGGTCCAGGAAACCCTGGGCTATCCGGAAGCTACCGACGAGCATCTGAGCGAGCTGATGGAACGGGCCCGGCAGGAGCTGTTGAGCTGCTCCAGCCAGGCGGAGGAGGAGCTGCAAAGCAAGCGTCAGGCTTTGTCAGAGGCCCGGGAAAAGGAACGCCTTTTGCAGATCGATTCCGGCGCCATGCAGCTTTCCGCCTGTGTGGAACAGCTGCGGCAGCTGGTCAGTCAGGACGAGCTGGCGCTTTGCCGTCACGAGATCGAGCAGCAGGACCTGCAGCAGCGCCTCAACGAAGGCCGCGCCCGCATAGCGGGGAATCTTTCCTCCATTATCGAAAAACGCGCCGGTCTGGGTGAAGCCATAGATTCCTACCGCAGCAAAACGGAGACTATCCAGCAGCTGGAGGCGGACGAGGCCCGTCATGACCAGATAATCGAAAAGCTGACCGCCGATATGAAGCAGATCGGCGCCGACATCATCCCCCACAGCCAGAGCATATGCAAACTGGAAACCGAAGTCAGTTCCCTGCGTCGGGAGCTGGATTCGGTCAGCGCGGACGAGGATCGAAGCGCTGCCTTGAGGCAGGAGCTGGAACAGCAGCTTTCCGGCAGACGCGACGAGCTGGAGCGGCTGAATCGGGAGGCCGGTGAGGAAACGGAGCATCTGGCCCGGGAGACCGAGCAGCGCGTTACCGCCGCCAGGCAGCAAAAGGACGAGGCGGAAAGCCTGCTGGAACAGATAAAGACCAAATTGGAAAGCGACCGCCAGTCCTTCCGTAAAGCCCAGGAAGAACTGCCCTACGCGGAGGCGACCAAAGCCGAATTGGAGCAGTCCCTGGCCCAGGCCCGCAAATCCGCCGCTGATACGGAGCGCATGATCAACAGCGCCGCGTCCGCCCGTCAGGGCATGCAAAGCGGCAGCGGCGGCGTGCTGAACAATCTTGAATCAGTGCTGAAAAAGACCCTGGATTCCACCCGGGACCTGGTGAGCAAGCTGGAGGGCGATCTGTCGGAGGCCGCCGCGAGCCTCACGGAAAAGCAGGATAGCTTCCGTCTGTTCTCGCAGCAGGTCAACGAAGGCAGCCAGCGTCACGACCAGCTGGAGCAGCAGGCGCGGGACGCCGCCGCCCGCTATGAGCAGGCGGTCAGCGAGACTGCCGCAGCCGCGGAGGAAGCGAAAGCGCGTCATTCCAGGCTGCTCAACGCCGCCGAAAGCGCGCTGACGGAAACGGAAGAGAAATTCCGGAACGCCGACGCGGAACTCAGCAAACATAGCGGCAACAGGGAACAGCTCAGCGCCAGGCTGTCCCAGCTGACGCAGCAGCTGGACCAGACCAAAGAAGAGTATGGCGAAGTCAGACGCCGCGTGACCCAGCTCAACGAAGAGATCGAGTCCGAGGTCATCCAGAAGACCAGCGATCTCGACCAGAAGCTGCTGGATTACTGGGAGGAAAGCAAGACCAACCTGCGTCAGTGCCAGATCAGCCACAACAGCATCCGCGATATGATCGAGCAGGTGCGGCGGGACGCCGGTCAGGAGCAGCAGTGCCTGGACGCTTTGACCGGGGACGGCAGCTTCGATCAGGCCCTGTCCGCCCGCCGTCAGCAGGCTTCCGATCTCGTGGAGGAAATCGGCCGGGAGAGCGAAGCCCTGCGTCAGGTCATCGACAACGGCTGCGAGATCAATTCGCCGGAGATCGAATCCGCGCTGGCAAAGGCCAGGACCATACTGGACGACGCCGGCAAGATGAGCGACGACGCCCGGGAAAAGCTGGCCGCGGTCCCCGCTGCTTTGGCGTTGACCGATGGGCTGGAGCTGGATATAGACGCCATCAACGCTCCCATCCCCGCCGTGGATGACGAGCCTTACCTGCCCGCCCGCATCGCCACCGCCCGTCTGCGCTCCGAAGCGGAGATCGCTGCCGAAAAGGAGCCCACCCCGGAAGATATCCGCGCTCTGATCATGAATCAGCTGAAAGATGCCGAACAGCAGGAAGCAGCGGCGAAAGCGGCGGCTGAAGCTGCCGCCGCAGAGGAAGCGGCGAAAGCTGCTGCCGAGGCGGCCGCCGCAGAGGAAGCGGCGAAAGCTGCTGCTGAAGCGGCTGCTGCAGAAGAAGCGGCGAAAGCTGCTGCCGAGGCGGCTGCTGCAGAAGAAGCGGCAAAGGCGGCTGATGAAGCTCCTGGCGAGGCCAACGTTACCGCTGTCGAAGCAGCGCCCGCGGCGGCAACGGCGTCCATCGGCGCGTTGATCATGAGCCAACTGTTAAGCGGCGAAAAAGCAGGCGTCCAGCAGGCGCCTGCCGAAGAAGCCCCACTTGAAGATGCTCCGATCATAGAGGAAGCTCCTGTCATTGAGGAAGCCCCTGCAGTCGATGATGCTCCCGCTGAGGAAGAAGCTCCTGTTATCGAAGAAGCTCCCGCAGTTGAAGAAGCTCCCGCTAAGGAAGAAGCTCCCGCAGCAGAAGAAGCTCCCGCAGTTGAAGAAGCTCCCCTGATCGAAGAAACACCGGCAGAAGAAACTCCTGTTTCGGATGGCGCTGTACCCGCCGCAGCCGCCACCTCCATCGGCGCGCTGATCATGAGTCAGCTGTTGTCCGGCCAGCAGGCGGCCCCCGCAGAGGGACCTGCCGACGAAAGTCCGAATGCGGAAGCAGAAGAAACGCCTGTTCCCGTTCAGGAAGAAGCGGCAAAGCCTGTCCCCGCCGCGGAAGTCAAACCGAAAAAGCGGGGCCTGGGCGCCTTCCTGCACAGCCTGTTTTCCTCTGACAGCAAAAAAGAAGCGTCTGCCAAAGCGGACCTGACCGCACAGGCTGCGGAAGAAGCTAAACAGGCAGTGGAACAGACCACCGCTGTTGCGAAAGCTCCTGTCATTGAGGAAGCGCCTGTTATCGAAGAAGCTCCTGTTATCGAAGAAGCTCCCGCCGTTGAGGAAGCTCCCGTCATTGAGGAAGCTCCTGTTATCGAGGAAGCACCCCTGATCGACGAGGCTCCGGCTGACGAGGAAGCGCCCCTGATCGACGAGGCTCCGGCTGACGAGGAAGCGCCCCTGATCGACGAGACTCCGCTGATCGACGAAGAGCCGGCCAGCGAAGACGCCCAGTCCGAGTTGGCTCAGCAAATGGCCCGCATCAATCAGGAAGCGCGTCTGGCCGACGAGCAGACCGCCCGCGAAGTGGAGCAAATGCGTCAGGAAAACGGCAACAGCGAAAACAGCGATTCCGACGCCTCCGCCCTGGCCGCCGAGATCGACGCCATGCGCCGCCGTCTGGCGCTGGAGGAGGATCCGGACGTGCTGACCGGCATGGGGATAAAGGACAGCCGGACCCAATCCGAGCTGGACGCCATCCAGCGTTCGCTGCAGATCGCCCGGGAGGAAGAGGCCGCGCAGAAACGGGCTGAGGAAGAAGCCGCCCGTCTGGCGGAGGCAGAAGCCAGCCGCCGTCTGGAGGAAGACCAGCGGCTGACCCGCATCGCTCAGGAGGCCGCAGATAAGCTCAGCGGCAAAGCCATCGACCCTGAAGCCGCAGCCAAGGCCAACAGCATGGTCTCCGACATATACATGGGCCGCAGCGGGGAAAGCGCTGCCGACTCCGACGACGAGGACCTGGAAGCCGAACTGCGCCGTCTGATCTTTTCCGATCTGGATAAAAAATAAGCGATGAAGCTGACCGTTCTGGTAGACAACAACACCTATATCGACCGCTATTATTACGGAGAACCGGGCCTGTCCATCTATATCGAGGACGGGCCCCGTCGTATCCTGTTCGACTGCGGCTATTCCGAGGCGGCTCTGACCAACGCGGCTAAGATGGGACTGGACCTGGCGGCCGTGGATACCGTCGTCCTCTCTCACGGTCACGACGATCACGGCCGCGGACTCAGCTTTTTCATGCAGGCTTTTGATTGCCGGAACAAGAAGCTGATCCTGCATCCCAAGGCTTTCAGCCGCCGCTATTACGACGGCGAATACATCGGCCTGCCCTTTGACGAAAAAGAGGCGGCCGCCGCCTTTGATCTGCACCCTTCAGCCGGACCGCTGGCCGTCAGCGATCGTCTGCTGTGGCTGGGGGCCATCCCCCGCCGCCACGACTTCGAGAACCGCGACCCCATCGGTCAGGTAGTAGAAAACGGAGAAAGCCGCGACGACTTCCTGCCCGACGACAGCGCCCTGGTCTTCCGGGGGCGGGACGGGCTGTTCGTCATCAGCGGCTGCGCCCATTCCGGCATCTGCAATATCATCGATTATGCCTGCGAGGTCTGGGGGACCCAGAGGGTCTGGGGCGTGCTGGGCGGCTTCCATCTGCTTAAACAGGGGCCGCAGCTGGAACGGACAATTGAATTTTTCGATGAGCGGGGCATAAAAAACCTCTGGCCCTGTCACTGCGTGAATTTCAAAGCTAAGGCCGCCATCCACAGCCGCATCCCCATCCATGAAGTCGGCGTAGGCATGGAACTGACGGTGGAATAGAACTGCCGATAAATAGCCCTATTATTAATAAGGAAATTAAAAACCTTTGCCTGCTTCGTAAGCGGCAAAGGTTTTTGCTGTCACGCGGCTATTTGATGCCGGGCAATACTCCCGTGTAAAGCAGTCGTCTCACCTGCTGCACACGATAGAGATAACCGTCAAAGCACTGCACCTCCAACCGGCGCAGAGCTTGGCGCGCGTCAGAGCCGATCTGACCGCAGATCAGAGCCCGGCAGCCCTGCTCTTCGATGATGCGTACCGCGTCCTGTTCATCGGCCAGGGGCAGTACGGCGGAAACGACGCCGTCTTCCAGCTCCATTATATACAGACGCCGGGACCCCGCCAGTGTTTCCGGTATCAGCGGATCCTGCCCATCCTGTTCCACAGCTATCGCAGCAAGCATAAAAATCAGGCTCCCTTCTTTATATTTATTTTAGTATAATCAATTAAAGTATTCAATCATAAAATAACTCGTATCCGTTATTCTTTTCAATAAATATTGCTTTTTCATGACAAAATGTTATCCTAAAATAAGATAGATACCCATGTCAACCAGCGTGTTATGGGCACCGCTACGCCCTGGGGCGTAATTTTTTATACTTATTATTTGGGAGGTCATTTTATGGTAGCTTTGCGCAAAATGTGGCTCAACATCAACGGAGCCAACCGTATCTTCGCCTGCGATCCGGAAGAAAAACTGTCGGACGTACTGCGCCGTCTGGGCTGCACCAGCGTAAAGGTGGGCTGCAACGTGGGCGTGTGCGGCAGCTGCTCGGTCATGCTCAACGGTGAACTGATCCGCTCCTGCACCAAGAAGATGAAGAACATCGAAGAATACAGCCAGGTCATCACCGTGGAAGGCGTGGGCACCCCCATGCATCCCCATCCCATCCAGATCGCCTTCATGAACTGCGGTTCCATCCAGTGCGGTTTCTGCATCCCCGGCTTTGTTATTTCCACTTACGCCCTGCTGAAGAGCAACCCCAACCCCACCCGTCAGGACGTGCGCGACTGGTTCACCAAGCATAAGAACGTCTGCCGCTGCACCGGTTATAAGCAGATCGTGGACGGCGTCATGGCTGCCGCCAAGGTCATGCGGGGCGAATGCACCCTGGAAGACATCCAGTTCAAGTATCCCGAGGACGGCGAATTCTACGGCAAGCCCGTGGTCCGTCCTACCGCTCTGGCCAAGGTCTGCGGCGTGGCCGATTACGGCGACGACCAGGAACTGAAGATGCCCGCCGGCAGCTGGCACGCGGTCATGGTCCAGCCCAAGGTCTGCCATCACGGCATCATCAAGAACATCGACATTTCCGAAGCGCAGGAGATGCCCGGCGTGGCCAAGGTCATCCTGGCCCAGGACATCCTGGATTTCGGCGGCACCAACATCATGCCCGAAGGCCATTTCCATGAACGCTCCAAGGTCATGAAGCCCGCCCGTCAGATCCTCTGCGACGAAAAGATCTTCCGTTACGGCGACGTGGTCGGCCTGGTAGTGGCCGACAGCAAGGAACACGCCCGGGCCGCTGCGGCCAAGGTCAAGGTGGAAGTGGAGAAGCTGCCCGAATACCTGACCTATCTGGAAGCCGTCATGCCCGACGCCATCCGCGTCCATGAAGAAACTCCCAACATCTTTGCCGAACAGCCCGTCATGAAGGGCGTCGGTCTGAAAGACCCGGCCAAGGTGGGCGAGATCGTGGAGAACTCCGCTTATCACGTTGAAGGTTCCTTCCACTCCACCCGCGAGCCGCATCTGTCCATCGAAGGCGACTGCGTCCAGGCTTACTTTGACGAAGACGGTCTGCTGACCTTCCAGTGCAAATCTCAGGGCTGCTATTCCTCCCTGGGCCGTATCGGCAACTCCCTGGGCCTGCGCAAAGACCAGATGCGCGTCATCATGAACCCCACCGGCGCTTCCTTCGGCTGGTCCACCCATGCCGGCGACCTCTGCCTGGCCGGCGCTGCCGCCATGGTCATGAAGGCTCCGGTCTCCCTGTCCATGACCTATGAAGAGCATCAGCACTTCTCCGGCAAACGCTGCCCCTCCTACTCCAACGGCGCTGTGGGCTGCGACAAGGACGGTCACATCACTGCCGCCTGGTTCGATCTGGGCCTGGATCACGGCGCTTACTCCTGGGGCGGCGACGACGTCATGACCAAGGGCGCCCGCTTCACCTTCTGGCCCTACTACGTACCGGACCTGGCCGGTCTGGTGCGCGTGGCCAACACCAACCATACCTTCGGTACCGCCTACCGTTCCTACGGTTCTCCGCAGGCCTACACCTGCTCCGAAGCCCTCATGGATATGCTGGCGGAAAAGGCCGGCATCGATCCCTTCGAGTTCCGCTGGATCAACATCGCCCGCGAAGGCCAGACCAACATCAACTCCTATCCCTTCCGTCAGTACCCCATGGAAGAGATGATGAAGATCATGAAGCCCAAGTACGAGGCGGCTGTGGCCCGGGCCAAGGAATTCAACGCCAAGAACGATAAGGTCAAACGGGGCGTGGGTCTCGCCTGGGGCGGCTTCAACGTCACCGAAGGCGGCACCGACTCCGCCTCCGCCGCTGTGGAGCTGCTGCCCGACGGCCGCATCGCCAAGTACGACACCTATCAGGAACTGGGCCAGGGCGGCGATATCGGCTCCCTGATGATCACCCTGGAAGCCCTGAAAGAACTCAAGCTCAAGCCCGAGGACATCAAGCTGGTTCAGAACGATACCAAGCTCTGCCCCGACTCCGGCATGTCCGGCGCCTCCCGCACCCACTTCATGAGCGGCAACGCCACTATCCTGGCCACCCAGAAGCTGCTGGACGCCATGCGCAAGCCCGACGGCACCTTCCGCACCTATGATGAGATGAAGGCCGAGGGTCTGGAGACCAAGTACACCGGCAAATGGTCCTGCACCAGCGTGCCCGGCCTCTGCCGTCCCGACCCCAACACCGGTATCGGCGATCCTTCTCCTTCCTACACTTACTGCCTGAACATGGCCGAAGTGGAAGTCGATCTGACCACCGGCAAAGCCACCTGCGTGGGCTTCACCTGCGTGGACGACATCGGCAAGCCCGGCAACATCCAGGCGGTCAACGGTCAGGCTTACGGCGGCATCGCCCATGCCATCAACTTCGCGCTGAAGGAAGACTATCAGGACGTCAAGAAGCATGCCAACATCGCCGGCGCCGGCGTCAACTACTGCAACGACACTCCGGACGACATCGAAGTCATCCACTACGTCCGCCCGGACGAAGTCGGTCCCTTCGGTTCTTCCGGCGCTTCCGAAGCCTTCCAGGCTTCCGGTCACGTGGCCGTGCTTAACGCCATCTACAACGCCTGCGGCGTGCGCATCCATGAGCAGCCTGCTCTGCCCGAAAAGATCAAGGCTGGTCTGGACGCCATTGCCAAGGGTGAAAAGCCCTACGCGCCCGAGCGTTACTTCCTGGGTTCCGACCTGTTCGAGGAACTGGAAGAGATCATTGCCAACCCGGTCAAGTTCGGCGGCGAGGACTTCTTCGAACCGCTGAATCAGGGCGCCGAAAAGTTCTTCTAATCCGTAGTTCTGTTTCATCCGCTGCGGCAGCCGTGTGTTTCCGGCTGCCGCAGTTTTTATTGCTACCCGTTTATTCTTGCGGTATAATAATGTTATGGAAGAATACGATAAACTCAAAGCGGCGGAAGACGTGGTCGAGGTCTGCTGGGAAAAGGAAGAACCTTTCTGCGCCTCCGCATGCCCTTTTCATTACGACATCCGTGAATTCATCACCCGTCTGAGGAGAGGCAGCTTCAATTCGGCCTTCCGCACCTTCTATAACGGTGTGGCCTTCCCGGAGCTGGTGGAAAAGCTGTGCCCCGGCTACTGCAAGAAGGTCTGCCCGCGGGAACGGACCGATCAGGCTGTTGATTTGCCGCGGCTGGAAAAAGCAGTGGTGGAATTGGCCAGCAATACCAGACCCACCAGCTACAACATGCCGGCCAAGCCGGGCCGCTTTGCCATCATCGGCGGCGGCATCAGCGGGCTGGGCTGCGCCTTGCGTCTTTGCCAGCGCAAGTACGACGTTACCATATTCGAGCAGGGGCCGCGTATCGGCGGTCACCTGCTGCAGCTGCTGTCCGAGGAAGAAGTGCAGGCGCTTATCGACAAGCAATTCACCTATGAGCATTATCAGCTGCATCTGAACACCAGGATCGAGAGCCTGGATGAGCTGCCTGAAAAATACGACGCGGTCTACGTGGCCACCGGCGGCGACAGCTTCGGCTTGAAATGGGAAGGCGCCATTCCGGCCGCCACGGACCGGCCCGGCTGCTTCATCGGCGGCGGCGTCACCGGCGCTGAGCTGATCCCCGCGCTGGCACAGGGCCTGACCGCAGCCACCCTGCTGGAGAATTATCTCAAGACCGGCGTCATGCGGGGCAGCGAGGCCCACCGGCCCACCCGCATGCATCTGGATGAAAGCGCCCTGGTCCCCACACCGGCGCAGGAGGTGGAAGGGCCCTACGACAAGGAACAGGCTCAGGCCGAGGCCAAACGCTGCCTTACCTGCCGCTGCGACGCCTGCATCCGCCACTGCCCCATGATGAACTATTTCGAGAAGTTCCCCCTGCGCATCCGGGATGAGGTCCACGTCACCGTCTACCCCGGCACCCTGGACCACGACGGCACCGTAGCGCAGCGGCTGATCTCCACCTGCAGCCAGTGCGGTCTGTGCGGCGAAGTCTGCCCCCAGGATATCGACATGGGCGACTTTCTGCGGGTGGCTCATCAGATCATGAACACCAGAGAAGCCTTTCCCTGGGCTTTCCACCAGTTCTGGCTGCGGGACATGGAGCACGCCCGGTCGCCCTACGCCGCCTTTGCCGCCTCCCCGGCGGAAAAGCCCGCCTACGTGTTTTTCCCGGGCTGTCAGGCCGGAGCCTCAGAGCCGCGCTACGTGACTGAGGCCTATGCCCTGCTCAGAGAAAACGAGCCCGACTGCGGCGTCATGCTTTCCTGCTGCGGCGCGCCGGCGGTGTGGGCTGGCCGGGAAGACCTGCAGCAGCAGGTGTTCGACGATATCCGCGAACAGTGGCGAAAGTGGGGAGAGCCCACGCTGCTGCTGTCCTGCCCCACCTGTCTGGATATGTTCCAGCGTTACCTGCCGGAGCTGAAGGTGCGGCTGCTCACCGACTACCTGTGGGAAAAGGGCGTGACGCCCCGCCGCCGCCTTGAAGGGTCGCTGGCCGTCTTCGACCCCTGCCCCCTGCGCAAACGGCCCGAGTCGCGGCAGCACGTCAGGGAGCTGG
This sequence comes from uncultured Peptococcaceae bacterium, assembly GCA_947307285.1. Classification (GTDB taxonomy): domain Bacteria; phylum Bacillota; class Dehalobacteriia; order UBA4068; family UBA4068; genus CALXSV01. Next base: position 25,417 of record CAMZIS010000002.1, read on the forward strand.
CGAAACAGTCCGGCTGTGATCTGCAAGAGCTGCCCTATCACGGCGAACAGGCCCAGTGCTGCTCCTTCGGCGGCCAGATCGACGACACCAACCCGCCCTACGCCAGTTGGCTGGCCGAGCAGCGGGCTGCTGCTTCCGACCTGCCCTATCTGGTCTCCTGCGCCAACTGCCGCGACGTGCTGCAGAGCAAGGGCAAGCGATGCGTGCATATCTTCGATCTGCTGCTGGGCCTGGAACGGGAAGACAAGATCGCCGACGTGAATCAGCGCCTGGCTAACCGCGAGCAGGTAAAACGGGAGATCGTCACCGGCTTCTTCCCTGACCGCAAAGCAGAGATCATCGAGCGCGAGCCCGCCGTGAAGCTGGAAGCGGAGGAGGAAGTCCTGGCCAAGCTGGGGCGGGAGCGTATCCGCCTGGACGACGCGGCTCAGGTCATCGCGGAATGCGAGGCTGACGGCCGGGTCTGCCGGGACGAGCTCTCCGGCCACTGCTTCGCCTATGCCATGATCGGTCCCGTCACCGTCTGGGCCGAGTATTCTCCCCTGCCCGACGGGGCATTCCGGCTGCACAACGCCTACCAGCACCGCATGAAGATCGAAAGCGAGGAAAAGTAGATGGCCTGGAACGACAAGGAGATGGAAGAGCAGCCCCGGCAGATGATCTGCCGCCGCTGCAACGTGCCCATGGAAAAAGCCAAGACCGGCTTCAGCTACCTCACCTTCACCTTCCATACCGAGCTGCTGCGCTGTCCCGTCTGCCGTCAGGTCTTCGTACCGGAGGAGCTGGTCAAGGGCCGCATGTCCCGGGTGGAAGCGGAGCTGGAGGACAAATGAGCAGGATCAATATCTACCAGGCCTTTTTGCTGGCTTTGGAGCTGGACGGCCATATCCCGGCCGCTGCCGCCCTGGGCTGCCCCCAGGACGACGTGATCCAGGCCATCACCGCTGTGGAGGAGGAATTCAACGCGCCGCTGCTGGTCTGCCGCAAGACCGGAGCCTGGCTGACCAGCGAAGGCAAGCAGCTGCTGCCGCAGATACAGGCAAAGGCCGAAGCAAGCAAATAAACGCTGCTCAATTCTATAAACATACGAAAAATCGCCGGTTGTACCGGCGGTTTTATTATGCCTTTTCAGGCTCGGCTTTTTTAACTCCTGGCTTGCGGCTGCTTCACGTAATAGCGGCCCAACGGCCGGGGCAGCAGCTTTTCCGTTTTGCCCCGGGCTACTATATGGCCGCTCTCCAGCTCGATCAGATGGTCGGACAGCTTGCGCACCTCCTTGATGCTGTGAGTGACCAGGATGATCTCCTTTTGCCAGCTGTGCAGGATCTCGGACAGCTGACGCTGCAGCTCCGCCCGGAGCGGCTCGTCCAACGCGGAGAAGGGCTCGTCCAGCAGGATGATCTCCGGCTGGAAGGCCAGGATGCGGGCCAAAGCCGCCCGCTGCTG
>CAMZIS010000003.1 GCA_947307285.1 uncultured Peptococcaceae bacterium
TACGGATTTTTACCGTCAAAAGACCAGTTCCGGCATGCCTTATGCCGGCAACGCCGTTCTGCAGGGCTGTGACTGGGTCGCCTTTCAGTGTCTTTGGCCCTGCGAATATGCCTGCGCGGGACAGCCGTGCCAATTCTGTTTTTCCGGCGGGCAGTTCGAAGCCCTGGCCCGGCGGCATAAGCCAATGCCCTTCATCCCTTCCCCCAGGGACGTGTCGGAAGTCGTGCTGTACGCGGTTGAGCACGACGGGGTAAACAGCATGCAGCTGACCGGCGGTTCGACTTTTAAAGCGGAAACGGAAGAGAAATACATCACCGGCTATATGCAGGAGCTGAACGAGAGCGGCGCCAGGGAGGCGCTCAAGGGCGAGCTGCTGCTCTATATCACCCCGCCCGAGGGTCACGACGTGATCGACCGTTATTTCGACATGGGCGCGAGCCGTATCGCCTGCAGCCTGGAAGTCTGGGACGACGATCTCGCCAATAGCATCACTCCGGGCAAACGCCGCTACACCTCAAAACAGGGACATCTTGACGCGCTGACATACATTGCGGACAAGTATGGGCCAGGAAAATCCTTCTGCAATTTCATTATCGGTCTGGAGCCCTTCGAGTCTCTAAAGGAAGGCGCCACCTGGCTGGCAGAGCGTGGCGTGATCCCCAGCGCTTCGGTATGGATGCCTTTCGGCAAGCCGGTCAACGGCTCTATGAAGGGCGCCAGTCTGGACTATTTTCGCCGCACAAAGGAAATGCTGGCTGAGCTGTATCTGAAATACGGCCTGGAGCCAGCGGGCTGCTGCGGCCTTAACGTGTGCGTGGAGCGGGACATCTGGCGGCAGGCCACGGGCGCTCCCTGCTGCTGAAAGGGCCGAAACAGAAAAAGCGGAGGTACAACTATGCAGGATAACACTTCCTGCTGCTGCGAAAACGGTGGCAGCAGCAAAGAACGACCAGAAAACTGCGCCGTCTGCGGAAAACCGCTTGTATATTTTTCCGAAGAAAAACTCATGCAGTGCCATATCTGCGGTAAAATGAAGCCCGCCAACGCCGCCTGCGAGGACGGGCATTTCGTCTGTGACGAGTGTCACAGCAGCGGCGGCGCGGTTGTGCTGGACTACCTGCTGAACAGCAGCGAACGGGACCCGATGGTACTGTTCTTACAGGTCTGTCAACTGGACGGCGTACATCTGCACGGGCCGGAACATCACAGTATGGTCCCCTGCGTGCTGCTGACTGCCTACCGCAACTGCGGCGGGGAACTCGACCTGCAGACAGCGCTGCCGGAAGGATGGAAACGCGGACAGAAGCTGGCAGGCGGGGCTTGCGGATTTCTCGGAGTCTGTGGCGCGGCCAGCGGCGCTGGCATATTCGCCAGTATAGTCAGCGGCGCTACTCCACTTACCCCAAGGCAGTGGGCCATCCCGCAAAAGCTGACCGCAGCCTGTCTGGAAGCCATGACAAAAATCGGCGGTCCACGCTGCTGCAAACGGACGGGACGGATAGCGATCGAATGCGCGGCTCAGTTTTCAGGCAAAGAATTCGGCGTTCCCCTGCCCTGCAGCCAGCCCAAGTGCGATTATTCAGGCAGGAACAGGGAGTGCATCCGCAGGAGATGCCCTTTCTTTGCCCCGACCGGGTCCTGACCAAACATAATGCTACAATAGCGAAAGGGCCTCCGCAGCTGCGGAGGCCCTTTTCTTACCATCAGCACATATGATCCATCATCTGCCGCATTCGGGCCGTGCTTAATCGCCGGTGTCGGCCATTGGTTCCAGAAGCAGCAACACAACTTCATTGTTGACGCCTACACGCAGCGGCGGGCCCCAGAACCCGGCCCCGGAAGTTACCACCAGATGACGGCCGTCCTGCTGCCTGTGGCCGTAGATCGGGTAAGGCATGATCAGCCGCTGCAGCAGATTGCCCGGAAAAGTCTGGCCGCCATGACTGTGACCGGACAGCACCAGATCAGCGCCATTCTCCCACGCCTCGCGATAATTCCCGGGGTTGTGATCTAGCACCACTAATGGGCGACCTTTAGCCAAACCAGCATAGGCCTGCCGCGGCGGAGTGCGCAGCTCGTCCATGGCGTCGCGCCGGCCCAGGATAGTCAGGTCATGCCAACTCACGCTTTCGTCTTCCAGCAGGCGGATACCGCAGCCGGCGATAAAAGCGTCTTTCCGGGGATCGGGGAACAGAAGATCGTGATTGCCGCCGCAGGCAAAGACAGGCGTCTGACTGCTCAACCCGGCCAGGACCTGCCGGTGCAGCTCAGGCCGGCGCAGATCCTCATAATCCATGTCGACTATGTCCCCGGCCAGCAGCACGGCGTCAGGCTCCTGTTTTGCTATTGCCCTGACGATACGGGGCAGCATGCGCGGCCCGCTGAAGAAACCCAGATGCAGGTCAGACAGGAGGACCAGCCGCAGCGGACTCCGGATATGAAGAGGTATGGTTATTTGCTTTACGCGGATATGCAGTGCGTTGATCACGCCAGCCAGATAGCACAAGGCAAAAGCCGCCAAAGCGAACCATCCCGAACGGACGCGCCACAGGTCTGACACCTCAGAGCCCGAGATCCTCATCAGCCACAGCACGGCGGCAGCCAGAATGAAGGACATGGTAAGATACAGGAAGATACCGAGCCAGCATTCTCCCACCCGATGCAGCCAGGAACGCAGCCGGTGGCCGGACAGCATGTAGCTGAGGGTAAGGGAAAGAGCCGGAGCCAGCCAGACAAGAGCGAACAGCCAGGCCGGCAGCGGGAACAGCAAACGCAGCCAGCGGAAGAAGGGCAGGCCCAGAGCCCACAGCAGAACGGCCATTATAAGCAGGGCCGGTATCAGCAGCCATTTTTGTCCCAGCAAGTGTTTCATGGGCCTAAGTATAGCAAATCTCAGCAAGCGGAGCAAGCGAAAACAGCCCCCAAAGGGAGGCTGTTTTGCTGTTTAAACTCAGGAATAAAGGAATTACGATTAGAATTTGCCGCTGTGGCCGGAGAAGCCGCCGCCGCCGATGGTAGTGCCGTGACCGCCTCCGCTGCTGCCCCGGTGGGTGTTGGTAGAAACGATACGGGTGCGGGACTCTGTGGAATGGGTGTATCTGTCCTGCTGCCCGTGGAGTACCAGACCGGCGGGAGAAGCGTAAGTAGAAGCGTTGGTGCGGCTGCGCACGGACTTCATCTTGCGGGACTGCATACGGTTGACCAGACCGGAGACAACGGTGGGCACGCCCAGCACCACGCCGGTGCGGGCCGCCTTGGAAGCGCCGTCATCGCCGTCATCATCGTAGATATCGTAGGGCTGTCCGTTGGCTTCCATCTCCAGCAGCTGGTCCGTGGAGGACAGGTAATCGCCGAAACCGCCGTTCCAGTCGTTACGGCCGAAATAGCGCAGGAAGCTGTTGGCCATCTGTTCCTTGCCGTAGTCGGTGAACGCGGCGTTGCCCTTGTCGCCGTGGGCGATCAGGGTGTAATCCCGGTCGGCCATACTAAGCAGGAGCAGGACGCCGTCCTTTGTGTCGCCGTAGCCCAGATCGTATTTATTATAGAGCTCGGTGGCGCAGTCGTAAACGTCGCCGGAAGTATACTTCTGGTAATCGTCCACAGTGACGATATATACGCCGCACTGATACTGTTCCGAAATGGCCCTGGCCTGTTCATTGAGAGCTTCATACTGGTCGGCGCTCAGCAGACCGGCGGAGTCGGTAACGTATTCGAGCTGCTGTTCCGTGCCGGAAGTCGCGGCAGGCTCCGTTGTCGTTGCGGCAGCCGCGGCAGACTCATCAGTCGCCCCGGGCACGTAGCCTTCGACCGGACCGATGTCGACAAAATAGTCTTCTATGGCGTCGGCATAGACCTGCAGAGCGTCGTTGACGGCCGCACGGTCCAGCGGTTCGCCGCTGTTCCAGGCAGTTTCGTTTATCCGGCCGTCCATGGCAGCTTTTATGGAGTCCGCCAGATCGGGATAAGCGCTGCCGCCATAGTAGACCTCATAGCCGCCCAATCCGAAGCCGGAATCGTCCGGCGTCAGGTAAAGCAGATACAGCAGACCGCCGTTGCTGTAACCCTTACCGTAATCGTAGGTATTGTACAGACCTTCGGCATAATCCTCCAAGGTATATCCCTGCAGGTCGCTGACGATATCCACCCGGAAATCCAGGTCCTGTCTGGCTGCGAACTCGGGCAGAACCACTTCGCCCATGTGCTGCAGCATATTGGCCTGCATACGGCTGGTGCCGTCGTAGACAGCGCCGTATTCGGTACCGGCCAGGGCAGGCAGAGCGCAGGCCAGGATCAGGGTGACGGTAAGAACGAAGATTACAAGCGCTTTTTTCAGCTTCATATCACGTCACCTCCCTACAGCCACAGCAGGGCCGCCGCCAGGATAGCCGCCAGCGGGATCCAGATGCCGGCGAACCAGGCCAGCTTCCGCTTGGGCGAACTGGGCAGATCGCCTACCATCTTGCCGGTCTGTCCGTTCATAGCGAATAGATAGTTCTTGTTGTCGTATTTGGTGTTGAGCAGCCACACCGGCAGCAGGGCGTATTTGATCTTGCCCCGGCTGATGTTCACGTCCGCCGACACCTGATGGCAGGTCTCGTAGCCGTTGACCGAGCCTTTGATGGCATTCATCAGGCTCTGCCGCACCCGCTCACCTGCCCGCTGTCCGCAGGATTCCGGGTCAACATCGTACTTATCCGCCAGGAAGCCAGGCAAATAGGCGGTTGAGAAAGGCTTGAGATCGCGGTAATCGAAAGGCTCGATGGAGTCCATATAATCGTCCGGCATTTTCGTCGAGGCGTCCACCGGCACGTTTTCAAAGGCCAAAGAGCCGTCGCGCATAACGTCGTAGTGCTCGGTAGTGGTCACCTGATACTCGCCGCTGCGCCTCATCTTGCTGCGGGTGGCGTCGAAGGTCACCCGGCCTTCGGCCTCGCCGTCGAACAGCCAGAAGGGCACGTAGACGCCTTTGATCTCCTCCAGATGATTGCGGTCCTTGAAGGAGGATGGCAGCAGGGGTTTGCCCTGGTAATGCCGCTTCAGGGCAGAGATAGCCGCTTCCTTATCCAGCTTGAAGGGGATGACGTAATCCGGCTTCAGATCGCCGCTGAACTGGCTGGGCACTACCGTAGGATTCCCGCAGTATGGGCAGCTGGTAGCCGCGGTGGTGGCATCACAGATAAGCTCAGCTCCGCAGGAGGGGCAGGAATAGGCTTTCATGCCCGCCGCCTCTGCGCCCCAAGAACTCATGGAGGACATATCCCATTCCGCGTCGCCGGCGCCTTGCGTCTCCCGTTCGGCTTCGGCCCTGGCCTCGGCCTGGGCGGCAGCCGCCTCGGCCTGCTCGTTCTTTTCCGCGTACAGAGCCTCTATTTCCTCCACGGAAAAGCTGCTGCCGCAGTAGTCGCACTCCAGGCGGCCGCTGGTCCCGGAAAAATGCAGCGGTCCGGTACAGGACGGGCATTGATAGTTAGTGATTTGCGATGGCATATTAACACTCCTCATTATCCCGCAGTCAAACTGCGGCGGACGATATCGTCCGCGCTGTGTCAGACTGCCGGCGATGGGCCTGCGTTTCAACAGACACGCAGGTAACAAACGTCCGAAAAAGCCAGAGGGCAGTATATACTGCCCCGGCTTCTTCACTGTTAAGAGCAGCGCACGTTAAAGCGGCTGTTCCTGTTATTTGATATCCTCGTCGCCAAAGGGATCGCCGCACTGGGGGCAGAACTTAGGCGGGTTAGTGGGGTCTTCCGGTTCCCAGCCGCACTTGTCGCACTTATACTGGGGGGCGCCTTCCGGCTTCTTCGCGCCGCATTCGGAGCAGAACTTGCCCTTGTTCACCGCGCCGCAGGCAGTGCAGACCCAGCCTTCAGGCTCCGCGGGCTTGGCCGCGCCGCATTCCGCACAGAACTTGCCGGTGTTGCCCTCTTTGCCGCAGGACGGGCACTTCCAGGCGTTGGCTGCAGCCGCTCCGGCCGCTCCGGCCGCCATGCCGAAGCCGCCGTTGGGAGCGGTGGTGTAGTTGCTGGGCGGGACCGGCTGCTGGCCCATGCCATACATCTGGCCCGCATTCATGCCGCCGGCGCCCTGAGCCATGTTCATGCCCATGAAGGCCATGGCCGCGCCTGCGCCTTCATTGGCCGCTGCAGTCTGCATAGCCGCAGCCTGAGCGCCGGTCATATGGGCAGCAGCCATGGCCGGATCGCGCAGGGCAGCGTTGCGCTGCAGTTCCTTGATCATCTGCTCGTCTTCCTCGTTGGCCTTGACGCTGGAAACACCGAAGCTCACGATTTCCAGACCGCGCAGATTGCGCCATTTTTCACTCAGCACTTCGTTCAGGGCTTCGCTCAGCTCCATGGTATGTCCGGGCAGCGCGGAATAACGGATGCCCATGCCGCTGATCTTGGCGAAGGCGGGCTGCAAAGCAGTGAGCAGCTCGGACTTCAGCTGGCCTTCCAGCGTACTGCGGCGATATTCGTTTTCGATGTTGGCGCAGACGTTGGTGTAGAACAGCAGCGGATCGCAGATATGGTAACTGTATTCGCCGAAGCATTTGATGGCGATATCCATATCCAGGCCCACATTGGTATCCACGACACGGAAGGGTACCGCCGAGGGGGTACCGTACTTGTTGCCGATCAGTTCCTTGGTGTTGAAGTAATAAACGCGCTGATCCTTACCGGTATCGCCGCCGTAGGTGAAACGCTTACCGATAGTGATGAAGGTCTGCTTGATGGCCTCGCCCAGGGGGCCGGTGAAGACGGAGGGTTCGGTGGAGGTGTCGTAGACGAATTCACCGGGTTCGGCGCACACTTCGACCACCTTGCCCTGTTCCACGATCAGCATGCACTGGCCGTCGGCCACCGCGATCACCGATCCGTTGGAGATGATGTTGTCGCTGGCTTTAGTGTTGCTGGAACGGTTGGACGTACGCTTCTGGCCTTTCACCGCCAGAATGTCCGGTCCCAGAGCGTCACAGTAGAAAAACTCTTTCCACTGGTCGGCCAATACGCTTCCGATGGCTCCTGCCGCAGCTCTAATCAGTCCCATTTGTTTCTCCTTTCAAATATAAAAATATACAACTGCAACTTTTTTACCGGCGTGCCGCATAAAGCCGCCCGCGCGGGGATTTCCTCCAAAAAATAGTATTCTATGTCGAGCCGAACAATCCTTGACCCTTCAGATACAGTAGTATCATTTTTTTACGCTGAATCAGCAGCGCCTCAGGCCAGCAGCGAGAGCAGGCGCATAAAGACGACGATGACGATCAGGGCCACGGGATAGGTGCCTGCGTAAGCCACGGTGGCCGCGTCCACCTGTCGCTTGTCGCCGCTGAGCATGTTCAGCAGGGTGCCCAGGGAAGGCGTGCTGGTCATACTGCCGCACATGGCTCCCAGCGCAGTGCAGATGTCCAGCTTGAACAGCCAGTAAGCGGCGGCGAAGCCCAGGACCAGCGGCACCACGGTCATCAGCGCGCCCCAGGCAAAGAGCTGCCAGCCGTTTTCCAGCAACACCTGGACGAAGCCGGAGCCTGCCTCCAGACCGGTGCTGACCAGAAACAGCACCAGGCCCACCTCCCGCATCAGGTCGAGGGTAGCGGGAGGCGTTTCCAGAGAAACGGGGCCCAGACGGCCGAAATAGCCGATGAACAGTCCGGCGAACAGGGGGCCGCCGGACACGCCCAAGGAAACCTTAACGCCGAACAGAGGTATCTGGACCTTGCCCAGCAAGATGCCCAGGATTGCAGTGAGAGCGAAGGCGGCCAGGCCCAGGGAGTCCAGCTTGAGCCGGGGCACGGGTTTGGCGTTCTCTTCGACCTCCGGGGCCTTCGCTTCCGGCAGCGGGCGGCCGCCTTTCAAGAAACGGGGCGCCATCTGCACGAACAGCACCGTGCCTACCACGCCGAAGGGATAGGCGATACCGTAGCCCACCGAGGCGATAGGATCGTTCATGGCTTCGATAGCGGCGGCCAGGCCCGGCGTGCTGGTCAGCGCCCCGGTAAAGACGCCGCAGGCCAGAGCTGTGGACATCAGACCCGTCGCCACCAGGGCGTAACAGATAGCCACACCGCTAAGCACCACCAGGAGGGATACGCAGATCAGGGCCTTGGAATGCTTTTTGAAATTACCGATAAACACCGGGCCGGCCATCAGGCCTACGGCAGTGACGAAGGCGGCCAGACCCAGCTCACGTATGCTCTCCGGCGCGGTCCAGCCGAAGTGCCCGGCCACCAGAGCCACCAGCAATACGGCGGAAGCGCCCAAACGCAGGCCGCCAACGGAAATCCGGCCCAAAGCATAGCCCAGCAAAATTATGGTAAAAACAGCTAAACTGCCGCTCATTTTCTCTCCCATGCCATCCTGCGCCGAGGAGCGCCGAATGACTTATCCATATCAGCTTAATTATAGTAGATAATGACAAAAAAGTAAATCACCATCTTTCCGCCGTCCGCGTTTGAGAAACCGTTTATAGCTGGTCCGCGTTCTGGTACGAGTGAAAAAGCACTACAAAAAAGCGCCGCCGAAGCGACGCCGGATGTTAGCGGCAAGAAAGAATCAGCCAAGGCCTGATCTTTCAAAGGCCAGCCGAGCGGAGCCGTCCCGGGCAACGCGGATTACGCCGCAGCGGACGAAGCCGGCTTCCTGCAGAATCTTTATCATCAGCTTGTTTTCTGCGGTGGTATCGACCCGCAGATGGCCGCAATGGCCGTAGGCCCAGTCCAGACAAAAGCGGGCCACGCCTTTGACCGAGCCGTCGCCGGCCAGACGGTGGATCACACCATAAGGGCCGTCGTCAATCCAGGCGCCGTCCTCTATCACCCGGTAGGTAGGCTCCACATCCGGTCCGGCGATAAAGTAAAAAGTCCCGACCACCCTGCCGTCAGCCTCGCAGACATAGCTGTGGCCGGAGGCGATATCCTGACGTATCAGCTCCGGCGGCGGCCAGGAGCTGTCGCCCCACTGGTGAGGGTTCCCCTGCCGGGCCATGAACTCACGGGCCGAGGCATATATATCCAGCATCCGCTCGAAGTCTTTTTCGGTGGATCGCCTAATCTGAAAAGCGGCTCCGCTCACTTTTTTTCATGCTCCTTTTTCCAGGCTTTGATCTGCTCCAGCCTGTCTTTGAATCTGTACTCCAATCCCTCCCTGGTAGGACGGTAGTACTCCCGGCCCAGCAGGGAATCGGGCAGACACTGCATATCGGTGAGCTTGTCCTCGCTGTTGTGGGCGTACTGATAACCCTTGCCATAACCCACGTCCTTCATGAGCCGGGTGACGGCGTTGCGTATCTGCAAAGGCACCGGCTCGGAAAGCTGGGTCAGAGCGTCCTTTTTTGCCGATTCATAGGCCATGTAGAGGGCGTTGGATTTGGGAGCCAGGGACAGATAGACCACAGCCTGAGTCAGGTGAACACTGCACTCTGGCATGCCGATCAAGTGACAGGCCTGGAAAGCGGCCACCGCCAGCTCCAGCGCCCGGGGATCGGCCAGTCCCACGTCCTCGCTGGCGAAGCGGGTGATGCGCCGGGCCACGTACAGCGGGTCTTCGCCGGCCTCCAGCATGCGGGCCAGCCAGTAGACGGCGGCGTCCGGATCGGAATTGCGCATGGATTTGTGCAGAGCGGATATGAGGTTATAGTGCTCCTCTCCATCCTTGTCGTACAGCAGTGACTTGCGAGAGGTACACTGTTCTACCGTCTCCCGGGTAACGGTCGTAGCTTCGCCCTCCGTATCGCCGTTCAGGACGGCCATTTCCAGAGTGGACAGGGCGGTCCTGGCGTCTCCGTTGGCAAAGGCGGCGATAAGGGCCAGCACATCGTCGTCCACCTCGATCTTTTGTCCACCGAAACCCTGCGGGCTTTCCAGGGCCCGGCGTAAGAGAACAGTGATCTCTTCCTCCGTCAGCGCCTTTAGTACAAAGACCTTGCAGCGGGAAAGCAGAGCGCCGTTCACCTCGAAAGAAGGGTTTTCAGTGGTGGCGCCTATCAGGATGATGCTGCCCTTTTCCACGAAGGGCAGGAAGGCGTCCTGCTGGGCTTTATTGAAACGGTGTATCTCATCCACGAAGACGATGGTCTTTTCGCCGAAGCGGCGGTTTTCCTCCGCCTGCTGCATCACGGTGCGTATCTCCTTGATGCCGCTGGTCACGGCGGAAAAATTGATGAAGCGGGCCTTGGTATGGTTGGCGATCACGTAGGCTAGGGTAGTCTTTCCCACCCCGGGCGGGCCCCAGAAGATCATGGAGGACACCGCGTCCTGCATGATGATACGGCGCAGTACCTTGCCCTCGCCCAGCAGATGACGCTGACCCACTATCTCGTCGATGGTCTCCGGTCTTAGCCTTGCCGCCAGAGGTTGCGGCACACTTTTATCAAGCAACGTTTTTTGTTCATCCATGGTAGGTCTCTCCCCTGCCTTACAGTACATGATCAGCAGTCGTGATACGAACGGCTCACCCGTGACAGAAAAGGCCGTCCTCCGCCTGTGCGGAGGCTCGGCCTCTTTTTTCGGTCAGGATACCGCAGCTACACGCATCCGCTCAACCATTCGAAACATCGCTTTCCCGTTTGTGCCTGAAAAAACCGATATAACTCGCCACATCTATCAGACCCCACAAGTAGTAGCTAATACAGGTCTCTTAGAAAACATTTTCGAAATAGCAATGCAGCAGCACGCCGCAGACGCCGCAGAATATGGCGACGGTCCAAAGCCGCATATTGCCTTCGGCCCGTGCCAGGGCGTCGCCGGGAAGCCTTTTAAAAGGGGCATCGCTTTTCTGGATGGCCTTCAGGCCTAAGTACAGCACGGCGATCAGCAGCAGCACGTAGAAGATGAACCCGATGTATCCCATTTCCACCAGGGTCTTCAAGTAGTAGTTATCCATGTAGAAATAGAAGAAGTCTTCCGTCTGGTCCAGCAGCTTGTGATCCATAGCCACGGCTCCGCCGAACATGCCCAGGCCAAAGCCCAGCCAGGGGTTGCCCTCGTGCAGCAGGCGCAGGCCGGTGGCCCAGCGATAAGCGCGGCCGCCTATCTCTGCAGCCTCGGCATATTCGGTGCTGAACAGGAAGGTTATGCGCGAGGTGATAGAAGGCACCAGGGCCAGGATGGCGGCAACGGCGGCGGCCATCAGCGCCAACAGCCGGCCGTCCACGAACAGGGAAAACAGAGCTACGGCAAGCATCATGCCCAGCCAGGCGCCGCGGGAGAAGGTGAAGAGCAGGGTCAGCATGCTGACGAGCACCAGGGCAAGACAGGCCCATTTGGCGCGCCGGTCGCGAAAATAGTACAGTCCGGCAGCGGCCAGGGGCGTCAGCAGCACCAGCAGAGAGCCCAGGATATTGGGGCTGCCGGTCAGGGAAAAGACACGGGTGCGGACTCCGGCTTCGGTAGAGGTGGTCCAGGAATCGGGGATGGCCACGCCTACAGCGTACTGATATACGCCGTGCAGAGCAAGGAATACCAGCAACAAACCAAAGGAAGCCAGCAAGACTTTAAGATCAGCGTCGTCCTCCAGCAGGCGCAGCACGATGAAATACCACAGCATGTACTGGACCACGATGCGGTAGCCCGGCAGGGCTACCTGGGGGAAAGGCCGGTTGAAGCACATCAGGAAAAAGCCCACGGCCATGAACAGCAACAGCCAGGCGTCCAGCACGGTCTCCCGGCCCAGGGCACGGCTACGGCGCAGGGCGATGCGCCACAGCACGGCCGCCACAGCCAGAGCCATGAACGCTTCCTCCCAGACGGAGGCCAGCCCGTACAGCTTCAATGAATCGCGGATGATGAATTCTATCGGCAGGTACCAGGCAAAAGCCACCAGCAGCCATTGCCGGGCCGACAGACGGTTTATCAGCGACAGCACGCGGCTGCCTGCGCTGATCCGCAGATAGTACCTTTCCACCGCTAGCAGGGCGCGCCAGACCAGACCCTGTCGGAAAATATCGCCAAGATGTTCCACGCACCGGCGCAGACGGCCCATGCAACGATGGTAAACGCTGTTTTGCGCAGCGTCCGCGCTGTTTCCCCAGGCCAGCCACAGGCGGCGGCTGAGCGATTGGTCGCCCGTCTTTTCCAGCCAGTCCAGGGCCCGCCGCAGGAAAGATTGCCGCCACCATCCTCTAAAGGCGGTGACGACAGCCAGCAGCACCCGGATCAGCAAACTGTTGTGCACCCATTCAGCCATAGCTCGAGCCTCACTCGCCGATCTGCGTATAGTAGATATTGGCGATGCCGCTGAAGGTCTGGGTCTTGATGATATAGGTCATGCCGCTGCGCACCTCCTGCGAGCCGATCTTGGGCGTAGCGGTGTTTTGCGGCACCTTAGCCTTGATCTCGAAGCACAGCGTGCTCTTGCTGGGGTCTTTGGCGTCCACCAGCTGGCCTTCGGAATTCTGGGCCTGCATGATATAGTCCTCGGTCCAGAAATCGGAGATATAAGCGTCCAGCACCACGCCGCCGGAGATCAGGTGCTGTCCCACCAGTTCCTGGCGTTCGGCTTCCGCCACCAGATCCGGGTGGCAGCCCGGTATCTTCATGACCACGGTCATTTCCGCGTCAGGAGACACGGCGTCGCTGACCTTGTCGCCGGCCAGCTGCCAGACGATGGCGCCCACCAGGAAGACAGCGGCGGCCAGAATGATCAGATCCACCACGTTGATCAGACCGAACAGCTTGCCCTTTTCGTTGACTATCTTCATTGTAGATCAGCCTCCTACCCGATTTTCCTGTAATAAGTCTTCCATCTGCCTGACGCGGTTATCCCAACTGGCCGCAGCGCCGGCCTGCATGCGCCTTTCTCTCAGCCCCGGATCGTTCTCCGTGAGGGCCCGGCGGCAGCAGGCCAGGAAAGCCGGGATGTCGTCCGCGATATAGACCAGGTCGGCGTATTCCTCCACCTGCAGCGGCTCCCTGGTGCTGACCAGCGGTTTGCCGGTGGCCAGGTATTCGTAGAATTTAAGCGGGCTCACGTCTTTTGACAGACGGCCGGGTGCAAACAGGTTGAGGCAGACGTCGAAATCTTTCATGACGCCCGGCAGCTCCGGCTGGGGCATCAGGCCCAGGAGCTTGATATTCGGTCGCTTCTGCAGCTCGGAGATATCAACGCCCGGCAATGTGCGGCCGATCAGCACGATCTCCGCTTCCGGCATGTCGTCGGCCAGGGCCAGCAGGTAGTCGTAAGCGATGCAGTCCTGCAGCATGCCTACGAAGCCGAACACGGGATGATCCCGGCTCCCCTGCCCCGCCGCCTGGGAGAACAGCTCGTAGGCCGCGCCGTTAGGGATGAGATAGGTCTTTTCGTTATAGGCCTGCAAGGTGTCGTACAGCCCCTTGGCCGTGCAGAACACGGTATCGCAGCGGCGGGCCAGGTCCCGCTCCATTCCGTCCACCACCTGCGGATCGATGAACCCGGGATAAGCGGAATGGCGGTCCACGCAGTCATAAACCAGGCCTTTATGGGGCAGCCTGTCCACTATGTCGCAGCTGGTAGGCGAATAGCACCAAAGCAGAGGCTGATCGAAGCCCAGTTCCTTCATTTTACGTTTGACGAAACGGGCCAGCCGGCGCTGGTTGATGCGGTTGATGAAACGGAACTTGTTGAAGAACGGCAGCACCGGCGGCATGGCGCACACGGTTACGCTGTCGGTGGCCTGTTCCGGCTGGCGGCGGTAGTCGCGCAGGCGGGAGCGGGCGTTTTTGTCCTTCAGCGGCGCCAGATAGGTAACCGGCGGGTCGAAATAGAGCACCCGGCTGTCGGCAAGCCGCGTCATCACGTTTTGCTTGCGGCTGGGGAAAGGGTGAAAATTGGAAGTAGACAGGCAAACAACTTGTTTCATCGATCGTCCTCCAGCAGGCCGCGAGCTGCGGCGATATTGCATTCCTCACCGTGGAGCAGGCATTCTCTGGCCTCCCCTGCCCGGGGACAGCCGGCGGCCACCACGTCGTCGATGGCTGCTATCAGTTCCTCGGCAGTAAAGCTATCCACCGGCATACAGTGTCCGCCGCCGATATCCCGGATAAAGCTGCTTACTTTTACGTCATAGGACAGTGCCACTACCGGCGCCCGCCCCAGGGTGGCGAAGATCAGCGAATGCAGGCGCATGCCCACCACCAGCTTCATGGAGCCCAGCATGCCTATGAGCTCGTCCACATTGTACCGCTGGGTGCAGGCATGGTAGGGCACGTGCATGCTCTGGATGACCCGGGAGGCGGCCTCCACGTCCCGAGGCAGCTCGATGGGGATGAACACGGGCAGGAAGCCGTAGCTGTTGTAAACGTGATCCGCCGCCGCGGCCAGATATTCGGGATGGATGAAGCTGGGCCAGCTGCGGATACAAAAGGCCACCTTGGGTGCGTCGGCAGGTATGCTTTCCCTGGCAAAGGAAGACGCCACGCCGATGCGGCCTGAGCGAACAAGGTTCACCGTAGGATCGGCCGCCAGGATGACCCGGGGCTTGTCCACCTGCATCTCGGCCAGCACCCGGCGGGAATTGCTGTCGCGCAGGGTGATGACCTCAACGTTGCGGTTGAGGATGCGGGCGGCCAGCTTCTGGTTGAAGCGGCGCTTGATGGGGCCGATACCGCAGCCGTACATCAGCACGCGGCAGCCGCTGCGCCGTGCCATCCACAACGTGAACAGATAATAATACAGCGAACGAGAGGATGTAACATCCTGGATCAGCGAGCCGCCGCCGTTGATGAACAGGCGGGACCTTCTCAGCCGGTGCCAGAAGGAAAACAGGTCGAAAGTATAGATGGCGCCGGTGCGGTTCTTGAGCCGGGTATCCTTGGGATTGCGGCTGACCACCGTGAGCGGCATATCCGGGTCGATCTCCCGCATCTGCGAGGTGATGGCCTGCAAAATGGCGTCGTCGCCGGCGTTGCCGCGGCCATAGGCGCCGCAGATCACTGCACCCCAGCGTTTTCCCCTGTGCTCGCGCCGGCGCAGTACGGAGGCGTAGACCTGCTCCTGAGTCTCGCGCATCTTTTCCAGGGAAAAGTCGCGCCGCGCCCGCTGCCACAGATTGTCGCCCAGCCTGCGGCGAAGCTGAGGGTCTCTGGCCAACAGCAGGATGTGGGCGGTCAGAGTAGACACGTCGTGAGGCTCGAACAGGAGGCCGGTCTCGTTATGGTCGATGATCTCCGGTATGCCGCCCACGGCGGAGGCGATGGCCGGGCAGCGGTCATAGGCCCCTTCCAGCAGCGAATAGGGAAAGCCCTCGGAAAACGAAGGCAGCACGTTGATATCCACGCCGGCAAAGAAGCCCGGCATGTCCGTGATCCAGCCGGCAAATTCCACCGCGTCCTGGAGACCCAGGTCCTTTACCTGCTCCCGCAGGGACTGCTCTTCTTCGCCGGTGCCGGCGATGCGCAGGTAAAGCCGGGGATCGATGGCCCGGGCCCGGGCGAAGGCTTCCAGCAGCGTGGGTATGTTTTTGATGGCGGTCAGGCGGGCGGCGATGCCCAGCACCACCCGGTCGGGATCGTCGCGTTTGATGGGCTGGAGCTGGGAAGCGGAAAAATCCAGGCCGTTATACAGGGTGAATATCCGCTGCGGATCAACGCCATTTTCGATCAGATAATTGCTCATCTGACCGGCCACGGCCATATAGTAATCCATGTGCTTCAGGGCCCACAGATTGATGTTGCCGAAGACCAGCTGCTTCAAGGGCATGCCCATATAGTCCTTGCGGGGATAGGAATGCACGGTGGTGATCAGGGGTATGCCGCGGCGCTTCTTGACAAGCACGCCCATGAGATTGGCCTTGGCGCCGTGGCAGTGGATGACGTCGGGCTTGAATTGGTCAACAGCCTGTAGAGCCACCCGCAGACAATCCGGGATGGACCAGGGCTTTTCCGCCACTATCACCTGGAGTCCTGCCTCTTTGGCCTCCTCGGCGAATTCGCCGGGGCGGAAGCTTATAAGGTGGAAATCGTTGCCTTTGGCCAACTCGCAGCCGAGAGAGATGATATGGGTCTTGGCTCCGCCGATGTCGCCGCCGCCGGCAAAATGCATGATCCGCATGGTCTGTCCTCAATAAATATAGTATCAACCGATTGTATATTTTACCATATATAGGATAATTAGTCAATCAAAGGCCGCCGCTGAAAAAGAAACGGCACACCGCGTAACTTGCGATAAAACTCATCAAATCCGCGCTGAGTCCTACCGGCAGGGCATAGCGATAGCGCTTGACGCCAACGGACCCGAAATAGACGGCCAGGATATAAAAAGTGGTGTCGGTGCTGCCCTGCATGACGGAAGCCAGCAGGCCGGGGAAGCTGTCCGGCCCCGCCTCGTTGATGACGTCGGCGGACAGGGCCAGGGCGCCGCTGCCGGACAGGGGCCGCATCAGAGCCAGCGGCAGGACTTCGGTGGGGACGCCCAGGGTTTCGGTCAGCGGAGCCAGGACCTTTGCCACCGCCGTGAAAGCGCCGGAAGCCCGGAAAACGGCCACGGACAGCAGCATGGCCAGAAGATAAGGCAATATCTGCACCGTCATGGCGATCCCCTCGGCTGCGCCGGCAACGAACTGCTCGTACACCGGCTGCTTTTTTGCCAGTCCGTACAGGGGAATAACCAGCAGCAGCAGGGGTATGGCGTAAGCGGACAAGGCGCGCATCGGCTCACCTCCCCCGCTGCCGACGGCGGATCAGGGCATCCAGGGTCAAAGCGAAGACCAGGCCCAAAGACGAGGCCAGCGCGGTAGGACCGATGATGCAGGCAGGGTCTTTGCTCCCGGCAGCCATGCGCAGGCTGATGACCAGCGTGGGTATGAAGGTCACACCGGAGGTATTGAGGGCCAGCAGCGTTATCATAGCCGGGGTAGCATCTTCTTTGCTCCGGTTGAGTTCCTGCAGGTAAGACATGGCCTTGAGGCCGAAAGGCGTGGCCGCGTTGCCCAGGCCCAGCAGATTAGCGGAAAAATTCATCACTATGGCCGAAAAGGCGGGATGCGTTTTCGGTACGTCTGGAAACAGCAGGCCCACCAAGGGGGAAAGGGCCCGCCCCAGTCGGTCCACCAGACCGGAGCTTTCGGCGACCCGCAGCACGCCCAGCCACAGGCAGAGCAGGCCGCACATTTCGATCGCCAGCCGCACCGCGTCGCCCGACGCATTCAGCGCGGCTTCTGTCACCGCTTCCAGACTGCCGGCCGCCGCGCCGTAGAGCACACCGGCTGCCAGCAGGACGAACCATAGCCAATTCAGCATAAAAAATCACCCACATAAAAGCTATGTGGGTGAAGCCTTTGATATGATGCGGCAAAAACCAGCTCACAGCAAGGCAGATAAGAAGCGCTGCCAGACCTGTTTGAAGACCAGGCCGAAGGTGTAGCGTTCCACGCCCTCTTTCAGATAAAGGTCAACCGTGACGGACTTCCCTTCTTCGTCGGTGTAAGTAGCCTTGCCGATGGATTCGTTGGCTGCGATCGGAGCCTGCAGCGAACGGGGATAATCATAGTCCACCTTGGGCTCGAAATCGCTGCTGGCCGAAACCGGCAGATTGACGTCGCTGCCCAGGACCACGTCCATGGAGTTGACCTTGGAGCCGGAGATGCGCACGGAGCCGACCACGTCTCCTTTCCGGCCCAGCTGCTTGGCGGTGTAGGAAGAAAAACCGTAATCCATCAAAGCAGTCATGGCTTTGTAGTGAGCGTCGCGCTCCTCGTTTTCCGGCGCGTTCATCACCACGCCGATCAGGCGCAGATCGTCCCGGGTGGCAGAGCCCACCAGACAGTATCCGGCATCGTCGGTAAAGCCGGTCTTTATACCGTCCGCACCTTCGTACAGATCAAGGAACTGATTGTGATTATAGATGTTGCGGTCGTATTCGTAATCAGCCCAGGGCAAAGTGTAGGAGGCCGCGGCTACCAGCTCGTTGAAAAAGGGTATCTGAACAGCGGTATGCGCGATCATGGCCAGGTCGTAGGCGGAGCTGTAATGATCTTCCGCGTCAAGGCCGTGGGCGTTGACCCAGTGGCTGTCCGTTAGCCCCAGTTCCGCAGTGCGGTCATTCATCATTTCCGCGAAGGCTTCTTCGCTGCCGGCCACGCCGATGGCCAGAGCCTGGGCCGCGTCGTTGGCAGAACGGAGCATCAGGGCGTAGAGCAGGGATTCGTATGTAATGGTCTCCCCCGGCTCCAGATAGATGCTGCTTTCGCCCACATTTTGGAAATCGGCGGGCAGAGTGACCGTGGCGGAAAGGTCTTCCACGTTCTCCAGCACCAGCAGGCAGGTGAGGATCTTGGTGGTAGAAGCGGGAGCCATCTTTTCATGAGCGTTTTGCTCGTAAAGGACGCGTCCGGTTGAGGCGTCGATCAGGATGGCAGAGCCTGCGTCCACAGTGACGGCAGAAGCCGCGCCGGCGCAAAAAGCGCAGATCAGCAAACAAAGAAGAAGGACTGTTAGCAAGCGTTTCACGACTGATCCTCCTTTGTTGGATATCTGTATATAAATTCCCTTCAAAGCAAAAATAATCCTCTTTTTCCGAGGATTATTTTTGCCCTTCAAGCTCAGTTTTCACTGCGGTCGGCGATGATCTGACAGACCTTATCCGCCAGCGCCGGCAGGCTGTCCACCACCCTGTCCATGGGAGTGGCGTCGCAGATGGGGATAAGATGGATATTGTCGGCGTTCATTACGAGAAAACAGACCGGCTGCACGTGAAGACCGGCGCCGCTGCCGCCCATGAACGGATGTTCACCTCTTTTGGCGCAGACGTCACCGCCTCCGGCGATAAAACCGCAGCTCACTTTGGATACAGGTATCACGGAAACACCGTTCGCTCCTTCTATTGCCCGCCCCACGATGGTGTTGACGTCCAACATCTGCCGCAGGCTGCCCATGGCGGTGCGGATCAGCTCCTCGATCTCATGTTCAGTGGCCATTGTCCTCTCCTTTTCCGCCGCCTTGAGTAACTCAGGGCCGCGCGCGCAATACTGATGATAATATTGCCCACCGTGATCCCGGCTATGCAACGGAAACGACTGCGATCGGGCAATACAATGAAGCGGAACCGGAACAGGCCGAGCCGGGCTGCGAGCTGCTCCAGCAGGGACAGGTAAAAGCCCGGCGGCAGCCGGCGCAGCGGGGAACGCCTTCGCCGTGCTTTTTTGCCGACCGGCAGCGGGACGGCGGCGGCATAACCGCACCACACACGAGGCAGCCAACGCAAACGCCAGCTGCCGTCATAGGACACGACCACCGCCAAAGGGAAAAACCACAGGGCAGCAAAGGCAAAAACCATTATCAAGACCCACATAGCCTTAGTATCCTTCACGGATTATACATTATTCATGACAATATTCATTTTTTGCTTGTGATGACGGCCGCATACTGCTATACTAAAAGAAATAAACAAACCCAGTGTCATTCAGGAGGTACAGACATGGTCTCGCCTTTGCACGTAACTTCCGAAGTCGGCAAACTGAAAAAAATATTGCTGCACCGGCCCGGCTCGGAGCTGGAGAACCTGATGCCGGAATATCTGCACCGCCAGCTGTTTGACGATATCCCCTACCTGGTACACGCCCAGGAGGAGCATGACAGCTTTGCCGATACCCTGCGCCAGTGCGGGGTCGAAGTGCTTTATCTTGAGGATCTGCTGCGGGAAGCCGTGGAAGCGGCCTCCGTCAAGGATGAGATCATCGCCGAATACGTGGCTGAGGCCGCCATTCCTGCGGCCGGCGCCGCCCAGGCTGTCAGCGAGTATCTGACGGCTCTGCCTCTCAAAGACGCCATTTCCGCCATGATGAGCGGCATCCGCAAAAGCCGCATCGGCCGTCTGCCCAAGCGGCATCTGGTGGACTACACGGACGAGGCCTATCCCTTCCATGCCGATCCCCTGCCCAACCTTTATTTCACCCGCGATCCCTTTTCCATTGTGGGAGACGGCGCTTTGCTCTTTTGCATGGCCAACGAAGTGCGGAGGCGGGAGACCCTGTTCGGCAAGTATATCTTCAACTATCATCCGCTCTACGGCGGGATCGAAAAGTGGTACGACCGGGACGACAAATACTTCATGGAGGGCGGCGACGTATTGGTGCTCAACAGCAGCACCCTGGCCATCGGACTCTCCCAGCGCACGGACGCCCGCGGCGCTGAGCTGGCGGCCCGCCGGCTGCTGGAATCCGACAGCGGATTCCAGCGCATCCTGGTTATCGACATCCCCAAGACCCGGGCTTTCATGCACCTAGACACGGTCATGACCATGGTGGACGTGAACAAGTTCATCCTGCATCCCAATATCCGGAGCAGCATCCGCATCTACAGCATCGTCATGCGCAACGGGCGCCTGCGCTTCACCGAGGAGGTACGCCCCATGGAACAGGTGTTTGCCGACGCGCTGGACGTGGACGAGGTGACGCTGATCGAATGCGGCGGCGGCAGCATCATCGACGCGGCCCGGGAGCAGTGGAACGACGGCGCCAACACTCTGGCAGTGGCTCCGGGCGAGGTCATCACCTATTCCCGCAACTACGTGACCAACCGTATCCTGCGGGAAAACGGCGTTACCGTACACGAGATCCCCTCTGCCGAGCTTTCCCGAGGCCGGGGCGGCCCGCGCTGTATGTCCATGCCCTTTGTGCGCGACGATATCTGAGCGAAGTTTTTTGGCGATCTTTTGTCCGACGTTGCAGATGCAACCATTTGCCGCGGCGTTCGATGTTAAAATCAAATAGTAAAATATATAATTCAGAAGGAGGCTGCTCATGTATTGCGTTAAAAAGATCACCGACGACCTGACCTGGATCGGCGGCAACGATCGGAGACTGGCCCTGTTCGAGGGCGTTTACGGCGTCCCGGACGGCGTGTCCTACAATTCCTATTTCATCGATGACGAAAAGACCGTGGTCATGGACACGGTGGATCTGGCGGTAGCCGATCTGTTTTTTGAGAACGTAGACCATATGCTGGCAGGGCGGCCTTTGGATTACCTGGTGGTAGACCATATGGAGCCCGACCACGCGGCCACCATCGAAGGCCTGGTCATGCGGCATCCGGAAGTCACCGTGGTCTGCAACGCCAAGATCCTGACCATGATCCGCCAGTACTTCACCTTCGATATCGACTCCCGGGTCCAGGTGGTCAAGGAAGGCGACGTCCTTTCTACCGGTCGTCATCAGCTGACCTTCGTTATGGCGCCTATGGTGCACTGGCCGGAAGTCATGGTCACCTATGATCTGACGGACAAGATCCTCTTTTCCGCCGACGCCTTCGGCACCTTCGGCGCTTTGAACGGTCATATCTTCGCCGACGAAGTCGATTTCTTCGGCGAATATCTGGATGAAGCCCGCCGCTATTACTGCAACATCGTGGGCAAATACGGCACTCAGGTGATGAACCTGCTGAAAAAGGCCGCTAACCTGGATCTGCAGCTGGTCTGCCCACTGCACGGTTTCGTGTGGCGCCGCGGCGTGGGCGACTTCGTGGAAAAATACGTCAAATGGGCTTCTTACCAGCCGGAAGAAGAAGGCGTGGTCATAGCTTACGCCTCCGTCTACGGGCATACGGCCAACGTGGCCAACATCCTCGCCGCCAAGTTGGCCGACCGGGGCATGCGGGTCAAGATGTACGACACGTCCATGACCCATTCTTCCTACATCGTGGCAGACTGCTTCAAGTACAGCCATCTGGTGTTCTGCTCCACTACCTATAACGCCGGCATCTTCATCGCCATGGAAGAGCTGCTGAACGATATCGCGGCCCACAACCTGCAGAACCGCACCGTGGCCTTTATCGAGAACGGGTCCTGGGCTCCCACCAGCGGCGGCTTGATGCGTGAGACCATCGGCAAGCTGAAGAACATGAACATCATCAACGAGACTCTGACCATCAAGTCCTCCCTCAAGGAAGATCAGCTGGCTCAGCTGGACGCTATCGTAGACGCCATCGCCCCCGCCAAACCGGCGCCGGCGGTCCCGGCAGCCGCCCCTGCTGCGGAGGCCGCTGCGGTCATCGACGAGTCCCGCATCGACGCTTCCGCCATGTTCAAATTCAGCTACGGCCTGTTCGTGCTGACCGCCCGGGAAGGCGACAAGGACAACGGCTGCATCATCAACACCGCCATGCAGCTGACCTCCGATCCCAAGCGCATCAGCATCGCCGTGAACAAAAACAATTACACTCACGACATGATCATGCGCACCGGCCAGTTCAACGTGTCCTTCCTTACGGAATCCGTGCCTTTCAGTGTGTTCCAGCGCTTTGGCTTCCAGAGCGGACGGGATGCGGACAAGTTCGCCGGCTGCGACCATGAACCGGCCCGCTCCGCCAACGGCATCCGTTATATCCCCAAGCACACCAACGCCTTTATTTCCGGCAGCGTCTATACCACCGCCGATTACGGCACCCACACCCTGTTCGTGGCTGACGTGACCGAGGCCGCCGTCCTCTCCGACGAGCCTTCCGTGACCTACGCCTACTACTTCGACCACATCAAGCCCAAGAAAAAGCCGGCCATCGTGGAGAAGAAGGGCTATGTCTGCAAGATCTGCGGCTATGAGTACGAATGCGAAGGCGAGCTGCCCGACGACTTCGAATGCCCCCTGTGCAAGCACGGCAAGGAAGACTTCGAACCCATTGCGCCGCCGCCGCCCAAGAAGAAGGGTTTCGTCTGCAAGATCTGCGGCTATGAGTACGAAGGAGATACTCTGCCGGCCGATTTCGTCTGCCCCATCTGCAAGCACGGCGCGGACGACTTCGAACCCATCGAATAAGTACGACGCAAAGAACGACCCCGCTTTCAGGCGGGGTCGTTTTTTATCGGTCAGTGTTTCTGATATAGCGATCAACGATCAGGCTCCGATCGTAATATACCTTATCGACTTCGACCAGACGGGGCGTCCCTTTTTCAACTTCGACCACAGTCGCGGAACAGTTATACGGAGCATGACCGTACCAATAGTCGTCAGGGTCGTCGTTCAGATAGTTTATCATTGCTCTCATGGCGCAGCCGTGGGTGCTTACAAGATAGTTCTTTCCGTCGTCCTCAGCAATCAGTTCTTTTATGAAATCCTGCGTTCTTGCGCAGACGTCCTGAATCGTTTCGCCGCCGGGGAACCCTTTGAAACGAAACGGTGCCGTGAAGAACATATTGCCCACCTCCCCCATTTCCGACAGCTTTTTCCCTTCGAGGTCTCCGAAATCGATCTCAAGCAGGCGATCGTCAAACATGATCGGGATGTCGTTCCCACTCTCCCGCAGTATGATCTCCGCAGTCTCCGCTGCTCTTTTCAGCGGACTGGATATGCAGCGATCGAAGCGGATATCCTTCATGGCCCGACCGGTGACTGCGGCAAGCTCGCGACCGCTGTCATTCAGCGGCTGATCAAGCCTTCCCTGCATGACGCCTTTTGCGTTCAGATCTGTTTCTCCGTGCCGTAATATATAGATCGTCATCTGTACCCCATCAAATCACGCCAAGTCGTGGGTTTCCTCTCTTTGATATAAAAGATATAAGCATTATATCACAACTTGAGCGTAGTTTGTCGCGGATAGTCCAATCCGGCCTATAATATGCCAGCATTCCTTCTGCTGCCGGCCACCCTTGAAAAAGTGTTTTTATTAAGGCCGGGGCATGATATAATGACTAAAGCCTTTGTTTTCGGAAACAGGAAGGGAAACTGATGGAAACCACATACACCTTTTTTTCCAGGTTGATCGGCACCCTGGCTGTGATCCTGCTCGTTGCCGCCTACGCCGGCAGCACCCAGATCCTGGACAAATATATAGGCAAGCAAAAAGACCTCAAGTTCATTATCATCATCGGTCTGCTGGGCGGTCTGTTCGGTATCTACGGTAATATCTCAGGATTCGAGCTGAATGGGGCCGTTATTTCCGTACGCGATATCGGGCCGATGCTCGCGGGCTTCCTGGGAGGCCCCGTCAGCGGCTTGATATCAGGAGCTATCGCAGGTATCCACCGTCTCACCATGGGAGGGATCACCGCTGTCGCCTGCGTTGTGGCTACCAGCATCATCGGCGTGCTTTGCGGCCTCCTGTCCACGTTTTTTCCGACTGCGCTGGGGAAACCCCGCTGGATCCTGCTGACCGGCGCGCTGATGGAAGCGCTCCACCTGTGCATCGTGCTTATCATGGTCAAGCCCTATTCCGTGGCCCTGGATATCGTGCGGCAGGTCGCTCTGCCGTTTATAACGGTTAACGCGGTTGGCATCACCCTGATGACGGGGATCATACATTTCGTGGAAAAGCAGCATGCCCTGTCCATCGAGCGCGAACGCATCAAATCGGAATTAGAAGTGGCAAATGTGATACAGCATTCTCTTTTGCCGTCTTTGACCTCAAAGTATCCGGGAAGGCCGGAGGTATCGATCAGCGCATCCATGGAAGCGGCAAAGTCAGTGGGCGGCGACTTTTACGACGTTTTTTTCGTTGGCGCGGACAGGCTGGCCTTCCTCATCGGCGACGTTTCCGGCAAGGGCGTGCCCGCGGCCTTATTTATGGCTTCCGCCAAGATCATCCTGCAAAACTGTATCAGAGATATCCCGAGTCTTTCCGACGCTCTCTACACGGCGAACAACTCGCTATGTGAGAAAAACGACGCCGACATGTTCGTAACGCTGGGCGCCTGTATTCTGGACCTTAACGACGGCACTCTTACATATGCCAGCGCGGGTCATAATCCTCCCGTGCTCATCCGCAACGGGAAGGCGGAATTCATCAGGATAAAAAACAGCTTTATCCTTGCCGGGATGGAAGAGGCCAGATACAAAGAGACGGAGCTCCGTCTTACTGAGGGCGACACCATCTTCCTGTATACTGACGGGGTAACGGAAGCGACCACGGTCGGAAAAGAGCTTTACGGCAACGAGCGGCTGCTCGACTGTCTTACCCGATCCGCAGACGCCGGTGTTCAGACTATGCTCGATAATGTTAAGCGATCCCTTGATGATTTCGTTCAGGATAATGAACAGTTCGATGACATCACCATGCTTTGCTTCAAATGGAATGGAACGGCTCCGTCCTGAATAAGATATTTATCTCTGCTGCTCCCTTGCGCTGATAAAAGCGACATCCCCGCACCAGGCAGGGATGTCGCTTTTCTTTAATAGAATCCGTCAGCAGAACGGGCCGTGGTGGCCGTGGAAACCTCTTTCCGGTCCGCAGAACGGACCGTGATGCCCGTGGAAACCTCTCGGTCCGTGGCAGGGCCCGTGACCTCTGCCGTGTCCGCAGGGGCCTTCTTCTCTTTCCGGAGCGGAGGCTTCCAAATGTGCGCTCAGCTTTTCGGTAAGAGCGCAGAACTGTGCCGCCTCCT
This sequence comes from uncultured Peptococcaceae bacterium, assembly GCA_947307285.1. Taxonomy (GTDB): domain Bacteria; phylum Bacillota; class Dehalobacteriia; order UBA4068; family UBA4068; genus CALXSV01. Next base: position 25,281 of record CAMZIS010000003.1, read on the forward strand.
CATCCGTAAAGCATGCGGAGAACTCTGCGGCGTGTTTATCCATATCCTCTTTCAACCCAGCCGCCGCAGCCTTACCCTCGTCCGTCAGCAGAACCTTAGCGGCGCGCTTATCTTCGTCGCTGGCCCGGCGGGTCACCAGGCCGTGTTCTTCCATTTTCCCCAACAGCTCGGACAGGGATGACGGTCTCACATCAAGGATCTCGCAAAGCTCACGCGAGGTGGCGCCGTCGTTATCTGTCAGAACGGACAAGGTGCGCGCTACCGGCGGCGGGAATTTGTGTTCTCCTCCGGGAGGCCGGCGCCGCATGGCGCGGGAGAGCTTCAGAGCGCTTTTGATGACATCTATCCTGTTTTCCATATCTTTATTCTCCTTTCTGAACATTACAAAAATAAACTTAGGTACCTAACCAAATTCATTATAGTTAGGTACCTAAGTATTGTCAAGCATTTTTTATTAATTCATTACTTGAAGCAATACCGCTGCCGCACAAACGTGCGAAGCTTTTCGGCTGCGATATTCGCTGATGCTTAAATCCCGCTCCTCTGCTATAATATAAAGGCAGGCGTCTTAAAGATGGCTGACCATCGGAAAAACGGACAAAACAAAAGAACAGCAGGCGGTGAACGCACATGTGCAGCAGATATGATTTTCGCAGCATCAACGCGGACCTAAAGCTGCGCGCCCTCATCGATTTGATGGAGCGCAGATATCCCGGCGCGTATAAGACCGGCGAGATCTTTCCCGGCGACACGGCTCCGGCCATTATCGCCAGCGGGGACAGGATCGTACCGGTCCCGGCGGTCTTCGGTTTCCCGGGGCTGCGAGACGGCAGGCTGCTGATCAACGCGCGCGGTGAAACGGCAGCGGAGAAAAAGACTTTTTCCGAAAGCCTGAAAGAGCGCAGGATGATCCTGCCGGCCACCGGCTTTTATGAGTGGGATGCGGCAAAGACGAAATACCTGTTCACCGCTGTTAGGCAGACCGTTTTATATCTGTGCGGATTATATAAGATGATAGATCGCAGGTACAGATTCGTGATCCTGACCCGCGCGGCCAACGGATCGGTGAGCGGAACGCACGACCGGATGCCTG
>CAMZIS010000004.1 GCA_947307285.1 uncultured Peptococcaceae bacterium
AGCGGGCCGAAGAACGCATACCCGTCTTCCGTCAGATACCGGCCGCCTGGAAAGGACTGGCCTGCGAGCCGTTGCTGGGGCCGCTGGAGCTCATGCCGTATCTCGGTCCCTGGCTTAATCAGATCGCTGCCGGGGGCGAAAGCGGTCCCGGGGCGCGTACCTGCGATTATGAATGGATAGTGGCGCTCCGCGAGCAATGCGTCCGGGCGGGAGTGGCTTTTTCCTATCATCAGACCGGCGCCCGCCTGCGCAAAGACGGGCGTGTTTATTATATACCGCGCCGGCTCCAGCATTCTCAATCCGCCAAGGCCGGTATCGACTGGTCGCCCAAAGGTGTGCATATCACGGCTGAGGACGCTTTTTTCACCCAGCAGACCCTGTTTGAAGGCGAAGAGGAGCAGGAAAAGGAGCTGTATGAATAAGAAACCGGTGGCGGCCGTGATCCTGGCCGCCGGTGAAAGTCGCCGCATGGGCCAGCCCAAGCTGCTGCTGCCCTGGCAGGACGGCTGCGTCTTGGACGCGGTGCTGACCGCAGTCTCCGCCGCGCCCTTTGACGACGCGGTGCTGGTATCCGGCGCCTTTCGCGCCCGGGTGGAGGAGGTGGCATCAAGCCACGGCATACGCTGCGTCTTCAATCCCGATTATGCCTTGGGCCAGAGCACGTCCCTCATTGCCGGACTGAACGCGCTGGCGGACGATACGGCCGCCATGTTCATCCTGGCCGACCAGCCCGGACTGAGCGTCACGCTGCTGCGCCGTTTGATCGAGGCCTATCAGCAAAGCGACGCTCCCATCCTGCAGCCCCGCACCTTGCAGGGGCGCAGCGGGCATCCCGTTTTGTTCGCGCCGGCGCTCTTTTCCGAACTGCGTACTATAAGCGGCGACGTGGGCGGCCGCCCTGTTTTGCAGGCCCACAAAAATGAGGTGCGATATCTGCTCACCGATGACGACGCTGTTTGGCAGGATCTGGACACGCCGGAGGACTACCGGCGACTGCGGGAGAAAGACAATGGATAGACGTGGGTTTTATAAGATTGCTTTAGATAAGGCCGGGGCAGGGGATACCGTTGCCGCGACCTGCGTGGAAGGGGCCTATCAGGGCAGCAGGGCCCTGTATCAAAAGGGTCTACTGCAGGCCGCCCTGCCGGAGTCCTCAACCGGGTTTTGGCAGCAGGTCTCTTTACCGGAAGACGATGGCTTTCGCGGCTTGATCGACGGACCGGACGGTGCGGAAGTCTTCCTGGAGCCTCTCGTCTCCGAATCGCGACTGATCATCGTCGGCGCAGGCCATGTGGCCCAGGCCTTGGCCAGGCAGGCCTCTGCCTGCGGCTTCCGGGTCTTCGTCGTGGACGACCGGCCCCAGCTGCTGACTGGGGAACGTTTTCCTAACTGCGTTTTGATGGGCGATTTTTCCGCCCTGTCCTCTTTTTCCGGCCGGGACTGCTATTTTGCTATCATGGCCGCAGACCATGAAACGTCGGAACGGAGCCTCGCCGCCGTCATGAGCGGCAGCTACGCCTATGTGGGCATGATCGGCGCGGCCCGCCGCCGTCCCGGCGTGCTCAGCCGTCTGCGGGAGGCGGGCATACCTGAAGAAAAGCTGAAAGCCCTTGCTCTGCCCATCGGTCTCGATATCGGCGCTGAAACTCCGGCGGAAGTGGCGGTCTCCATCCTGGCCCAGCTCATCGCTGTGCGGCGCCGGCAAAACGGCGGCACTGAGAGCGATATCCCACTGTACCGGACTTTGAGCGAGAAAGATGAGAGCCTGGTCCTGGCCACGGTCATCAAGACCGATGGCCCTGCGCCCAGGGACCGCGGGGCCAAATTGCTGCGCCTGGCAGATGGCAGATCGGTCGGCAGCGTGGGCGGCGGCGCGTTGGAAGAAGACGTGCTGACAGTGGCCGCTCTGACCATGGCAGACGGCGTGCCTCGGCGGGTGTTCAGCCAAAGCGAGGCCGGCGGCCGGGTCCAGGTGTTCGTGGAGCGCGTTTAAGAAAATACTTTACGTATAAAACAAAGGGATGATGAGAAAGCCTCGTCATCCCTTTTTCTATGCCTGTAGTTGAGCAGGATATCTTGTCAATAGCCCAGCTCCAACGCGGAGGCCAGCAGGTAGCTGGCCACGTCCAGCGCCATGCCGCTGCCCGCGCCGCCGCCTTCCAGATAGACCACGAAAGCATAGGGGTGCTCCTCGTCGGCGCAGAAGCCTACGAACCAGGCGTTGTTTTCGCTGGAGTTATCAGATTGAGCGGTGCCGGTCTTGGCGCCCACGTTTAGCTCGGGGAAATAATAGTCGCCGTAGCCGTAGGTCACGTTATCCAGCATGGCCTGGCGCAGGTAAGCGGCAGTCTCGGCCTGCAGCAGCCGGTCCGTGCTGTGATTGTAATAGAGGCTGACCCGAAGGCCGTCGCCGGTGGTGATCTTGGAGATCAGATGAGGCACGGCAGAGCGGCCGCCGTTGGCCACGGCGCCGCAGAGGATCATCATGGAGCAGGGATTCACCTGATCGAAGCCCTGACCTACGCCGGACCAGGCCAGGAACCCGTCCTCAGTGTCGAAATCAAAAGTGGAAGCGCGGGTCTTGATTCCGTCTATGGAATAGGAGGTGGTCAGCCCGCATTTTTCGACGTAGCTCCTCATGACCTCCGGTCCCATCTCTACCGCCAGGGAGCCGAAAACCCCGTTGCAGGAGGAGGTTAGGGCCGATTGCAGTATCAGGTCGCCGTGCTCATAAGGGCAGGTGACCTCATGACCGTCGAAATCCACGCTGCCGTCGCAGTAAAAGTCCCGCTGCAGTATGCCGTCTATTGTGTCGTAGGCGGCTGCGCAGGTGACTATCTTCATAGTGGAGCCGGGGATAAAGGTGGAGCTGAGCAGGCGGTCGATATAGATGCCGTCGAAGCTTGTGTCGCCCTCCGCGATCTCCGGCGGATACCAGGGGTCGAAAGAAGGCGCTGAGACCGAGCAGAGGATCTCGCCGTTCTTATAATTATACAGGCCTATACAGCCGTTCAGCCCCTGTATGGATTCATAGGCACGGGCGCACAGCTCGGCGTCGAGGGTCATGTAGAGCCGCCGTTCGCCGCCGAACAGGGTGCGGGTGCCGGTTATCATATTGTAGCCGCTCAGCTTGTCGGCAATGGCGCTGATGGCACCGGTGCCGATCCGGCCTTCCGCGTCGCCCACCGCGTGCAGGGTGGCGACGCGCACGCTGTAATCGTCGCTGTAGGTCCAGCCGCCGTATTCGGCCCGGGCCAGCAGGTTGCCCCGGCGGTCAGTGACGGTGCCGGATTCCAGCACTCCGTCTTCGTATATGTGATCGTTGGCGGCAAAGCTGACCCAGTGTCCGCCGTCACTGAAAAAGCGGAACACGAACAGGCCTACTCCCAGCGTGAGCAGGAGCGAGATGAACAAACAGGCCAGAGTGCGGCGGGTGATCTTTTCCAATGCACGGTTCCTCCTTTCTGAGCAGGATCAGCGGTCGCTGTCCGGCCCCGGGTCGTCCGGAGCCAGCCGGATCACATCGGCGTCCACATAGGGACCGGCGGGTTTCGCGGTGACAGTGGCGGCCTGGCTCTTCACGGCAAAGCTGGCGTTCTGCCGGGTGTCGCCGGCCTTGATAAAGGCCAAAACGCCCCAGCTGGCCAGCATGGAGGTGCCGCCGTTGGACAGGAAGGGGAAGGTGACGCCGGTCAGGGGCAGGATGTCCACGGAGCCCAGCACGTTGAGGGAAGTCTGGAAGGCGAACAGGGAGGCCGCCGCGCAGGCGGCGATGGTATAGTAAGAAGAACGTCCGCTGCGGGTGACCCGCACGGCGAAGACGGACAGGCAGATGATGCTGGCTACCAGAAGCAAAGCTATGATCAGGCCCCATTCCTCACAGACCAGGGCGAAGACCAGATCGGTGTCGCCGGCAGCCACATAACGCAGCCAGCCGTTGCCCGCGCCTACGCCCACCAATCCGCCGCTGGCCGCCGCGGACATGGCACGCACCTGCTGATAACCGCTGGTGCTGGCATATTGCCAGGCATGGCCCCAGGTGGCGAAACGGGCAGCTATGTAGGGTTTCATCCGCAGCACCAGTCCCAGAGCGGCTACGCAGCCCAGGGAGATCAGGCCCAGGGTGGCGAAGTCGCCGGAACGCAGGTAAGCGATGACCAGAAAGACTACGAAAAAGATGGCGGCTGTGCCGTAGTCGCTCATCAGGGCCAGCAGGCCCAGGCAGGTAAAGGTGAGGATGATGAAGCCCCACAGGTTATGCTTTACGTACAGTCGTTCCAGCGTGGCGGCGCCGGCAAATATGAAGCAGACCTTGGCCAGCTCCGAGGGCTGCAGGGAAATGCCGCCGATGCTGATCCAGTTCTGAGCGCCGTTGGTCACCGCGCCGAAGACCAGAGACAGGCTGAGCAGGCCTACGGCTGCCGCGGCCATGAAATATCTGGTACGGACGGTGCGGTTGAGATCCCGCAGGTAGAGCCCGAGGACGAAGAACAGAATAACGCCCATGACGATGGCCACAGTCTGCTTGACGATGGCTCCGGTCTGGCTGCCGGCCACTACGGCCAGGGAGACGGTGCAGGAAAAGAAGGCCAGCAGCTCCGCCTCGAAACCGCGGCGGCCCATGGCCCGGTTGGCCACCACATAGCCCCACATGGTCAGGGCGAGGATGCCGTAGCACAGGGCCACGGCCCGGCCGGTCTCCGGGTGGTTCAGCGTCAGCTCCACGGCGGTAAGCAGCTGGAACAGGGTGAGCAGGAACAGGGGGCGGCCGAAGCTCTTGATGCGCCAGGTGTCGTCCTCTTTGCGTTCAATGGCCTGGGTGATGAAGCTGGCCGGGCGGAAGATCAGCTTTACGTCGGCAAAGCTCAGCTGGTCGCCGTCGGCGATCTCTGCTCCTCCGGCGGGGATAGGCCGGCCGTTGACGGAGGTATTCTTTTTAGGCGACAGATCGTGGACCCGCCAGGAGCCGTCGTCCCGCCGGGTGAGCGAGCACTGGGTGCGGGAAACGGTGGGCAGATTTATGGTCACGTCGCAGTGCTTGGCCCGGCCCACGATGCATTCCCAATGCCGCACCGGAAAGCTCATCTGGCCGTCCACCGCCAGATGGGCCCAGACCTCGCTGCTGTGGCGGGCCCGCATCATGGAGCGGAGGATGCCCAGGAGGATGGCGATGGCCAGCAGGGGCATGACCCAGCGGATGACTGCGCTGTAGATCTGACTGGCTTGACCGGGATTGTCCCGCAGCCAGTGAAAGGCGTAAACGGCGCCGTCTTTTATTTGCGATAGGATCTGAGACAGCAGAGACTTCATGTCCGCTCCTTTCTTACGCCTTCATTATACCACAGTCTTGCGGATGAATATAGCTTTTCCTGCCGTCAGTCCGAGGCCGGAACAGCTTGCCGTTCCCAAAAGCAACGGAGCAGGCGTCTGCCTGCTCCGTATGCCGTTCTATTGCAAATGATGCTCGTCTTATTCAGCGCCGATATAGGGGGCTGGGTTGATGGCGTTGTCGTCCACGCGCACTTCGAAGTGGAGGTGAGGTCCGGTGGTGACGCCGGTCATGCCGATCGTGGCGATGACCTGACCCTTCTGAACCTGGTCGCCCGGGGATACGAAGAACTGATCGCAGTGACCGTAGTAGGTAGTCAGTCCGTTGCCATGGTCGATGATGACCAGATTGCCGTAGCCGCCGAGGGTGCTGGTAAAGGTCACGGTACCCGGAGCCGCCGCCAGGATGGGAGTGTAGATATCCCAGGCCAGGTCGATGCCGGAATGCCAGCCCCATTCACGCCAGCCGTAGCGTGAGGAAACGATGCCCAGGTGATCCTTGAGCGGCCAGACCATCTCGCCTACGATCTGACCGTTGTACATCAGCATGGTGCCCACGTGGATGACTTCGTCCACCGCAGGAGTGAGCACCTCTTTGTTCACCGCCTCCTGGCTGACCACCTGACCGTTGCGCTCGGTCTGCAGGTAGGTCACTTCCTGGGTGCCGTCCTTGCCTTCGGTGACGACCTTTTCCTCGCCGCGTGCCATGGTGTCGTCATCTTCGCGGATGGTGGAATAGGGCAGGGGCTCCACCCTGGACGAGGTGCGTTCCACGACTACGTCCATCAGTGGTCCGTCGCCCTCGTCGCCGGCAAGCACAGCGGTGGCGTCGGCGGCGGAGACGACCTGATCCAGCCGGGCGGTGGCCTCCACGAAGGAAACGCGCTGCTCGGAATAAACGGCGCTGACGCCTTCTTCTTCCAGGGAGCCGTAGCGGGATTTCACCATGTTCACCGCCTTGACCGCGTCGTCGGCCGAGGCCAGGAAGCAGACGGGCTGATCCTCAACGTAAAGCTCCACGCAATCGGCTGTGAAATCCAGCTGGCTGGCCAGCAGGTCGGCGGCTTCTGTGACGCTGTTGTAGCCGTTATCGCCGACTTCCTTGATGGTCTCGATCTCCAGATCGTTATCGTAGTCCAGCCGGAAATCCTCGCTGTCGGTCCATTTCTGCTGTTCCTGGGCCAGGGCCAGTTCCACGGCTTCGTCGGCCTCCTGCTGGGAGACCAGCACGGCCACCTGTTCGCCGTCCACGTTCACGGCGTAGGCGGCAGAGGAGAGGGAGGCGGCGGAGCTGCCGAAGATGACCAGCATGGCCAGCATTCCCATGACCAGTACTGTGGACAGGGTGCGCAGGCGCAGTTTCTTTTCCCCGGCCTGTTTGCCGCCGTGGGTGAGATCGGAACGCCGCGGGCTCTGTATGTATTCAGCTTCCAGGTTTTTATCGCCTGTAACCATAAATAAACCTCTTCATATTCCGCTTTGGAGCATAAAGACTATATCACAAAAAAACGAATGTTTGTAGTGTTGAATATGAAAAATGTGTGAAATATTTCTTTATAGACCGTTTTATACCATGAGTTTAGCTACCCGGCGGGCGAAAGCGGCCGGATCGTCCAGAGGCAGTCCTTCGATCAGACGGGCCTGATCATAGAGTATGGCGGCGTATTCCTTCAGCTTTTCTTCGTCGCCGGACCCGTGGGCCTGTTTCAGCGCGGCAAAGACGGGGTGCTGGCTGTTTATGTTCAGCACCTGGTCGCTTTTGGCCATTTCTCCGGCCTGGCTTTTGGGAAAGCGGCTCAGCACCTTTTCCATTTCCAAAGATATGGGACCGTCTGCGCTCAGGCTCACCGGATGATCCTTCAGCTGGTTGGACAGGGCCACCCGCTTCACTTTTCCGGCCAGCGCCTGTTTTACGGCGTCCAGCAGCTGCCGGTTCTCCTGCTCCGCCTCTTTCGCGGCTTGCTTTTCCGCTTCGCTTTCCAGCCCCAGATCGCCGCTGTTCACGTTGCGGAATTCCTTGTCTGCGAAACTACCCAGAGTCATCAGCACGAATTCGTCGATATCCTCCGCACACAGCAGCACGTCGAAGCCCTTGTCCAGGACCTGCTGGGTGGCGGGCAGGGCCAGCAGCCGGCTGGCTTCGTCGCCCGCCGCGTAGTAGATATACTTTTGCTTCTCGCCGTCGGTCGCATCCATGGCGGCCGCGTATTCCTCCAAAGTCAGCATCTTCTGCATCCTGGCCGAACGGAAGAGCAGCAGGTCTTTCAGCAGTTCCGCGTGAGCGCCGAAATCGCTGTAGGCGCCGAATTTAAGCTGGCGGCCGAAGGCTTCGAAGAAGCTCTCGTATTTTTCGCGCTCCGTACGCAGCATGGTCAGCAGCTCGCTTTTGATCTTCTTTTCCAGGGCGGAGGCGATGAGCTTCAGCTGATGATCCTGCTGCAGCATTTCCCGGGACAGGTTCAGGCTCACGTCTTCGCTGTCTACCAGCCCGCGTACAAAGCTGAAATAGTCCGGCAGCAGATCGGCGCATTTTTCCGTGATCAGCACGCCGGAGGCATAGAGGGCCAGCCCCTTTTCAAATTCGCTGCTGTAATAATCGTAGGGGGCTTTCCCCGGCAGGAAGAGCAGGGCGGTATAGCTGACCCGTCCCTCTGCCCGGCTGAGCACAGTGCGGGCCGGCGCGGTGAAATCGCGGAAGCGCTCCTTATAATAGCGGTCGTAATCCTCCTGCGTGACCTCGCCCGGGTTCTTTTTCCACAGCGGGGTCATGCTGTTGAGGATCTCGTCTTCAGTATAGTCCTCGTATTCCTGCTGCCAGTCGGCGGGCGCGTCGGCAGGCCTGGGCAGGGCGCGGCTCTTGTGACGCAGCATGCGGATGGGGTAGCGCACGTAGTCGCTGTAACGCTTGACGATGTCCGTCAGGCGCCATTCTTCCAGATAATCGCTGTAACGGTCGGTCTCCGTGTCTTCCCGCAGCTGCAGGATGACGTCGGTGCCGATCTCCTCTTTTTCGGCGGGAGAGACCGTATAGCCCTCGACGCCGCGGCTTTCCCATTTCCAGGCCTGGTCCGCGTCAAGTCCGCGGCTGATAACAGTCACCTTGTCCGCCACCATGAATGCGGAATAAAAACCTACGCCGAACTGACCGATGATGTCGATATCCTCGCTTTGATTGGCGCGCTTGAAGTCCTGACTGCCGCTTTTGGCAATTGTGCCCAGATTGGCTTCCAGCTCCTCTTTGTCCATGCCGCAGCCGTTGTCGCTTACGGTCAGGGTACGGGATGCCTTGTCCGGGACGATGCGCAGCGCCAGCTCCTGTCCGCCCAAACTGATCTCTTCCCGGTTGAGGCTGGCCCAGTAGCGCTTGTCCAGCGCGTCGGAAGCGTTGCTGATCAGCTCCCGCAGGAATATCTCCTTGTTCGTATAAACGGAGTTGATCATCATTTCCAGCAGCTTCTGGCTTTCCGCCTTGAATTTCCTCATTTATCATTACTCCCTTCCGGATGAAAACGTTGCGCCAAATAAAGGCAAAAGGCTCCCCGAAAGCGGAGAGCGCTTTTATGCTATGCCGGACCGGACCGGCGATGCGTCGGTTTAAAGGTGGACCCCGCCGTCGAATACGGCAGCCGCGTCTTCCGGCAGCACGTCCTTGAAAGCGATGACCGCGCACTCGATCATGTCGTCCGTGGGCTCCTTGGTGGTCAGCCGCTGCACCCAGAGACCGGGGGCGGAGATGACGCGGGTAAACAGGTTGTCCTTGCGGCCGGCCAGCTTCAACGCCTCGTAGCCCAGACCCATGACGATGGGCAGGCAGCACAGCTTGATCAGGGTGCGGCTCAGAGTGGGCAGAGTGTGGGGGATGAAGATGGACACGAAAATGCTGACCAAAAGCAGCAGCACGATGAAAGAGGTGCCGCAGCGGGGATGGAAACGGCTTTGCCGGCGTACGTTGTCCGTGGTCAGCTCCTGCCCGTGCTCAAAACAGAAAATGGTCTTGTGCTCCGCGCCGTGATACATGAACACGCGGTGGATATCCTCCATAAAGGATACGGCCCAGACGTAGGCAACGAAGATAGCCAGCTTGAACAGGCCTTCGAACACGGCCTGCAGCACCTGATTGGCCAGGAAGGGGATGAAGGATTTCAGCAGGTTATAGATGGCGGTGGGCAGCCAGATGAACAAAAAGATCGCCAGCAGGAAACCCAGGACGGAGGCGCCGACCATCATCAGCTTCATCCACCAGGGTTTTTTGCCTTCATCCTTTTTTTCAGCTTTGCTTTCGCCAACCGCCTCGTCCTCCAGGCCGGACAGCTCCATAGAGCGCATCAGGCATTTATAGCCCAGCACCATGCTGTCCACAAAGTTGAAGACGCCGCGGACGAAAGGTATGCGCCACGGGGCCGGACGCTGGCTCATCTTATTGGGCATGGTCTCGGTGCGGATCTCGCCGGAGGTATGGCGCACCGCCATGGTGATGCGTTCCGGTCCCCGCATCATAACGCCCTCGATCAGAGCCTGTCCGCCTATACTGATGTAGCGTTTCTCTTGTGTCATGCCGCTCCTCGCTTCAAATACAATGCATATCGATATGCATATTGCATTTTATCACCGCAGCCCTTGCTTGGCAAGCCCGTTCCCCGGCGGAAACAAAAGAAAGCCCGGACAGGCCGGGCTTTGAGGCAAGCGTCAATACGTTTGTTCAGTGATATACTGCGCGTTTATATAGCCGGTCATCCCGTTCACCCGCACCTGGAACCAGCCGTTCTCTTCCGACAGCAGCTGTATCCGGGTGCGGTTGGGCACCACCGCTACCGCCGGCGCGTCCCAGCCGGGACGGGAACGCAGGTTTACGGCGAAGCCGGGCGTAGCGACCCGGGCCGGTCTTGCCGCCACGGGATCCGCGAAGGGTACGCCCAGTGCGTCGGCGGCGGCCCGGGCCAGAGCGCGGGCTATGGTCTCCACATTGTTCTTGATCCATCCCGCGTCCTCCGGATTGTCGTGATAGGCCACCTCGACCAGTACGGCGGGGGCCTGGCTTTCGCGCAGTTCGTACAAGCCTCCGTTAGGGGAGGCTCCTACCAGCTCGGGATAGGGATATATCTCCTCCATGGAACGGACTATCTGCTCTGCAAAAGCGCGGCCTGCCTGGCTCCCGGGGTAATAATAGACGTCCGTTCCCTGAATGGCGCCGGACAGATAGTCCGGCGCGGCGTTGGAGTGGATGGCCAGATGCAGGTCGGGCCGATACTGATTGGACAGCCGCACCGAGCCGCCTACGGTCAGCGACGGATCGTTGCGGCGATATTCGATGCCCGCCGCCTGCAGATATGGTTCCATGGCGTCGGCTATCAGGTTCATGTACTGCTCTTCATTTCCTCCGTTTACGTAGGGGTTGTATTCCTGGGTGGACGGGCTCAAAAAGACGCTGGGCATGTCTGCTGTCCTCCTGTTTCCATATCATACGGTCATATTTGAGCATATGCGCCAGCCGGCGAAACGCTACCTGAGGCAGGGAATAGGGCTTACGCGCAGAAATTAATACAAGTTAAGGACTATTCTCCAGAGGAAGCCTATGGACATTCTCAGCGGATTGAACGAGCAGCAGCTGGCTGCCGTCACAGCCGAAGACCGCCATGTCCTGGTCATCGCCGGCGCCGGCAGCGGCAAGACCCGGGTGTTGGTCAGCCGGGTGGCCTGGCTCATGGCGGAAAAGCGGGTCGAGCCCTACAACATCATGGCCGTCACCTTCACCAACAAGGCGGCCAACGAAATGAGAGAGCGGGTGGAGGACATGACCGGCCTCAATACCCGCTGGATGTGGATGGGCACCTTCCATTCCCTGTGCGCCCGACTGCTGCGCATGGAAGCAGCCAATTTCGGACTGCCCCGGGATTTTGTCATCTACGACGACGGCGATGCCAAGGCTCTGCTCAAGCGCGTCCTCTCGGAATTGCAGCTGGATACGGATAAATACGCGCCGGCCGCGGTGGCCGCAACGGTCAGCGACGCCAAGAACCGCCTCATCACCTCCGCCGGCTATGAACAGATGGCGGCGGACGACTGGCAGCGCAACGTGGCCCGGGCCTACCGCGCCTATCAGATCGCGCTGAAGGAGAACGGCGCCCTGGATTTTGATGATCTGCTGTGCCGCAGCGTGTGGTATCTGGAGCGCCACCCCGAGGTGTTGGAGCGCTGGCAGCGGCGTTTCCGACATATCCTGGTGGATGAGTATCAGGATACCAACCATTGCCAGTACCGCCTGATCCGCCTGCTGGCCGGGGATGAGGGCAGCGTGTTCGCCGTAGGCGATCCCGACCAGTCCATATATCGCTGACGGGGTGCGGATATCGCCAATATCCTGGATTTCGCCAAGGACTATCCCGACTGCCGCGAGCTGCCTCTGACCCGGAATTACCGTTCCACTCAAAACATACTGGACGCAGCCAACGCTCTCATCGCCAACAATACCTCCCGCCGGCCCAAGGACCTGTTCACCACCGGCGAGCGGGGCGAAAAGATCGTGCTGCGCCGCACCGAAGACGATAAAGAGGAAGCTTCCTTCGTCATCCGCCAGGTGTATCAGCTGCAGCAAAGCGGCAGCTACAACCTGAACGACTGCGCCATCCTCTACCGCACCCACGGTCTGAGCCGCCTTTTTGAAACGGAATGCATCCGCTACGGCCTGCCATACCGCGTCTTCGGCGGCCTGCGCTTCTACGAGCGCAAGGAGGTCAAGGATACCATCGCTTATCTGCGCTGCCTCGCCTCCCCCCGGGACGGCGAGGCCCTGCGCCGTATCTACAACGAGCCCCGGCGGGGCATCGGCAAGACCAGCTGGGAGCGGCTGGTCAGTGCCGCGAGCCGGGCCGGTCTTTCTCCCGGCGAAGCTCTGGCGAAGATCGATGACTTCGACCTGCCCACTGCGGCCAAAAGCAAATTCCGCTCTCTGAGCGAACTGCTGGCCGGCCTCAGGGAATACGCCGGCTCCTGTCCCTCCATGCGGGATCTCATACGTGAGCTGTGGGAACGCAGCGGCTATGCCGCGGCCATCGCCGCCTCCGAAGGCGCTGAGGAAAAGCTGGACATACTGGATCAGGTGCTGGACGCGGCGGGCGATTTCGACCAGATGTACGAAGACGAGCTGGCTACCCGGCCTGAAGAGGAAGAGGCGGAAACGCCTTTGGCCATGTTCCTGGCCCAGATGGCCCTGGCCACCGACCTGGACACGGCCGATCTGGACGCGGGCTTCCTCAACCTGATGACCCTGCACGCCGCCAAGGGCCTGGAATTCCCCGTGGTGTTCATCGTCGGTCTGGAAGAGGGCGTGTTCCCCCATAAAAAAGTGCTGTTCGATATGGACGACGCGGAGCTGGAGGAGGAACGCCGCCTGTGCTACGTGGGCATGACCCGGGCCAAAGAGCGGCTCTTTCTCAGCGCGGCCAACCGCCGCCAGCTGTGGGGCCGCTACGAGACCAGCCTCAATTCCCGCTTTCTGTCCGAGATCCCCGGCCGCCTGCTGGAGGTCAGCGGCGTGGCCCAGCCCGGCGTGCGTGAAAGCGTTTTCCAGTCCGTGAACCGCCGTACCAGCGTGTTCAGCGCACCGGTGCCGCCGCCTCCCAAGCGGGAGACGGGTCCCGTCCTGATCAGCGTGGGCGACAAACTGCGCCACAGCAAATTCGGGGACGGCGTGTGCGTGGCCGTATCCGGCGCCGGCGAGGAGCTCATGCTCACCGTGGCCTTCCCCGAATGCGGCATCAAAAAGCTGATGTGGAAGTACGCGCCCATGAAGAAGCTGTGAAGCGGACATATTAGTGTATATCAGTAAAAAAGAAAAGGACGTAAGCCCATGAACGAGCAGGAAGCCGCCCTTCGGGTGGAAGAGCTGACCAAAGCGCTGAAAAAATACAGAGAGGCCTATTACCAGCAGGACGCTCCGCTGATCTCCGACTATGACTATGATATGCTGGAGCAGGAACTAAAAGAGCTGGAAACGCAGTTCCCCAGCCTGCTGCAGGCCGATTCGCCCACCCAGACCGTAGGCGGCCGGGCGGAAAAACGCTTTGCCCAGGTGGCTCACGCCGCGCCCCTGCTTTCCCTGGAGGACGCTTTCGATTACGACGATCTGGCCGCTTTCCGCAACCGGCTGGTCAAAGCCGGAGTGGACGAGCCGCTTTTGCTGGCCGAACCGAAGATGGACGGCCTTTCCCTGGCCGTCACCTACCGCGACGGCCGATTTGCCGCCGCCGCTACCCGGGGCGACGGTATGGTGGGGGAGGACGTGACCGCCAATGTGGCCGCCATCGCCAGCCTGCCCAAGCAGCTCAAGCGCCCGCTGCCGCTGCTTACCGTCCGCGGCGAAGCCTATATCCCGAAAACCCTGTTTGCCCAGCTAAATACCGATAGAGAGGAGGCTGGGGAAACACTGTTCGCCAACCCGCGCAACGCGGCCGCCGGCAGCATCCGCCAGCTTGACCCGAAGGTAACGGCCAGCCGCAACCTGCATCTTTATTTTTATGACATCATCGAAAGCTCCGGTCTGCCTCAGCCTGCCAGCCAAAGCGAGCTGCTGGATATCCTGGCCGATCTGGGCCTGCCGGTCAATCCCAAACGCCGTCTCTGTCCCGATCTGGAGTCCATGACCGCCTATATGGAACAGATGCGGGAAGAGCGGCACGCCCTGGAATACGACATCGACGGCATGGTGTTCAAGCTGGACCCCCTGCCGCCCCGACAGCTGCTGGGGGCCACCGGCAAATTCCCCCGCTGGGCCATCGCCTACAAATTCCCGCCGGAGCAGGCGGAAACCAGGGTGGAAGCCATCGAAGTCGGCGTGGGCCGCACCGGCGCGCTGACGCCTACCGCCCACCTGGCCCCGGTGCTGCTGGCCGGCAGCACCATCAGCCGGGCCACCCTGCATAACGAAGATAATATCCGCGATAAAGACATCCGTATCGGCGATACGGTGATAATCCAGAAGGCGGGAGACGTCATCCCGGAAGTGGTGCGCGTCCTGCCGGAAAAGCGCACCGGCGCGGAACAGGTCTTCGCCATGCCGGAAAACTGCCCCGTCTGCTGCAGCCCCACCATGCGGTTAGAGGGAGAAGCGGCCCGTCGCTGCGTGAACGAAAGCTGCCCCGCCCGGCTGTATGAGGCCATCGTGCATTTCGTTTCCAAGAAAGCCATGGATATCGACGGCCTGGGCCCCATGATCGTGCGCCAGCTGCTGGACGCGGGCCTGGTGCAGGATGTGGCCGGTCTTTATTCTCTTACACAGGAGCAATTGGCGGTCCTGGATCGCCTTGGCGAAAAGTCCGCGGCCAATTTGACGGCCGCTATCGACGCCAGCCGCAGCCGCGGCCTGGCCCGGCTCCTGTTCGGCCTGGGTATCCGCCACGTGGGCGAGCGGGCCGGCAAGGTGCTGTCCGCCCGCTACAAAGATATATACGAGCTGATGGCCGCTGACGAGGCGGAGCTCACCGCCATCGACGAGATCGGCCCCATCATGGCGGCCAGCATCGCGGGATGGTTCGCCAAGGCCCCGAATAAAGAGTTGATCCGCCGCCTGGCTGACGCCGGCGTGGATATGCAGGGCGAAGGAGGGAAGGAGACCGCGGCCGGTCCCTTGCGGGATAAGACCGTGGTCATCTCCGGCACTCTGCCCGGCATCGGCCGCGAAGAAGCCAAAGCCCTGCTGGAGGCGGCGGGAGCCAAGGTCAGCGGCTCCGTCAGCCGCAAGACCGACTATCTGCTGCTGGGTGAGAACCCCGGCTCCAAGCTGGAAAAGGCCAACTCTCTGGGCGTAGCTACCGTAAGCTGGGAACAGATGCAGGAGCTCATGGCGGAGGGGCAGGCATGACCGTCCGCGTCCGTCTGGAGATCGGCGGCATCGTACAGGGCGTGGGCTTCCGTCCCTTCGTTTACCGTCTGGCCCTGGAGCACGACCTGGCGGGCTGGGTGTTCAATCATGCCGCCGGGGTCACCGTGGAGGCGGAAGGGGAGCGGGAAGAGGTGGACGCCTTCATCGCCGCCCTGAGGGAAGAGCCGCCTTACCTCGCCGCCATCGACCGGCTGGACGTTTCTTTCATCCCGCCTGCCGGCGATTACGATTTCCGCATCCTGGACAGCGCAGGCGGCAGCCGGGAGACCCTGATCTCCCCGGACATGGCTACCTGTGCGGACTGTCTGGCTGATATGAGAAACCCGGCCGACCGCCGCTACCGCTACGCTTTCACCAATTGCACCAACTGCGGCCCCCGCTTCACCATCATCAAGAGCCTGCCCTACGACAGGCCCCGCACCACCATGGCGGGGTTCCCCATGTGCGACGACTGCGCGGCTGAGTACCATGACCCGGCTGACCGCCGTTTCCACGCCCAGCCCGTGGCCTGCCCGGCCTGCGGGCCGCGGCTGATCTTTACCGATGCCGCAGGGAAAGAGCTGGCCGGCGACCCGCTGGAGCTGGCCCATGGCGCTTTGCGGCAGGGTAATATCCTGGCCGTAAAGGGCCTGGGCGGTTTCCATCTGTGCTGCGACGCCCATAACGCGGCAGCCGTGGAAGCTCTGCGCCGTCGCAAGCTGCGCTGGGACAGGCCTTTTGCCTTGATGATGCCGGATGTGGAAACGGTAAGAGAATACTGTTCGCTTACGTCAGAAGAGGAAGCTGCGCTGACCGGCCCCCGCCGTCCTATCCTGCTGCTCAAACGCCGCACCGACGGACGGCAGCTGCCGGAGGCCATCGCTCCGGGCAACGGGCGGCTGGGCGTTATGCTGCCCTATACGCCCCTGCACCACCTGCTGCTGGAGCAGTGGCCGGCTCTGGTGATGACCAGCGGCAATATCTCCGACGAGCCTATCGTCTACGAAGACGGGGAGGCCGTGGAAAAGCTCTCAGGCCTGGCCGATTTCTTCCTCACTCACGATCGGCCCATCTTCCGCCGCTGCGACGATTCCGTGGCCGTGTATGCCGCCGGCAGCCTGCGCCTGATCCGCCGCAGCCGCGGTTACGCGCCGGAGCCCCGGCCCATCCTGGATTGCGGCCGCTCCATCCTGGCCTGCGGGGGACAGCAGAAGAACGCCTTCTGTCTGACCCGGGGCGGCAAAGCCTTCCTCAGCCAGCATATCGGCGATCTGGACAATCTGCCCACCCTGGACAGCTTCCGGCGGGAGATCGGCTATTTCACGGAGATGTTTAATGCAAAGCCGGCGCTGCTGGCGGCGGATAAGCACCCTGACTATCTGGCCACCCGCTTCGCAAAGGAATACCGGGACGCGGACAAGCTGATCTATGTCCAGCATCACCACGCCCACCTGGCTTCCGTCCTGGCGGAGCAGGACCGTTATTTTCAGCCGGCCATCGGCCTCATCTTCGACGGCACCGGGCTGGGGGACGACGGCACGCTCTGGGGCGGCGAAGCCCTCATCGGCGACTGCGTTTCCTTTACCCGGGCCGCCCATCTGCTGCCCTTGCCCCTGCTGGGGGGCGAACAGGCCGTGCGGGAGCCCTGGCGGCAGGCTCTGGCCGCGGCGGCTCTTGCTTTTGAACAGGTCGGGAAAGAACTGCCATCCGAGCTCGCGCGGGACTGGCCCGCGGACTGGCCCCTGCTGCTGCAGGCGGGCCGGGCCGGCATAAATGCTCCTCTGTCCTCCGGCCTGGGCCGCCTGTTCGACGCGGCGGCCGCCCTGTGCGGCGTCTGTCCCTTCGCCACCTACGAAGGCCAGGCCGCGGTAGAGTTCGAGCAGAAGCTGAACGAGCCGACTGCGGACGAGGCCCCGCCAGATTATGAATTTGACCTGCTTGAGTCCGATGAGTGTCTGATCCTGGACTGGCGGCCGCTGATCCGCGCTATGATCGGGGACCGTCTTAACGGAGCGAGCCCGTCTACCCTGTCTTATGGCTTCCACCGGGCGACGGCCCGGGCCTGCCTCGATCTGTGCCGGCGGTTGCGGGAGAAAAGCGGAATGAACGACGTGGCTCTTTCCGGCGGCTGCTGGCAGAACGTATGGCTGCTGGAAGAGGTGTGCCGCCTGCTTGATGAAGCGGGCTTCAACGTGATGACCAACAGGGCCGTGCCCTGCAACGACGGAGGCCTCAGCTACGGCCAGGCCGCCGTGGCCGCGGCCTGTATAAAGAAGGGTGTGTTGTAAATGTGTCTCGCCATCCCGGGACGGGTCGCCGAGATCGACCGTGAACAGCAAAAAGCCGTCATCGACTACGACGGCCTGACCAAAAGCGCCTCCATCCGTCTGCTGCCCCAGGTTGAGCTGGGCCAGCTGGTGCTGGTGCACGCCGGCTTCATCATCCAGATCCTGGCGGAGGAAGACGGCGAGGAGCTGCTGCAGCTGGTGCGGGAGGCCGGTCTGTATGGCTGATATTTACGAAGATAAAAAGCTGATCGGGAAACTGACGGCCCGTATCGCCTCCGCCCTGCGCCATCCTCTGACCATAATGGAGGTGTGCGGCACCCATACCATGAGCATCGCCGCCAGCGGCCTGCGTTCACTGCTGCCGCCGGAACTGCGGCTGATCTCCGGCCCCGGCTGCCCGGTCTGCGTCACCGATTCCTCCCTCATTTCCGCAGCTCTGGCTCTGGCCCGGCTGCCCCGGGTCACCCTGACCACCTTCGGCGACATGCTGCGGGTGCCCGCCGGAGAGCAGAGCCTGCAATATCTGCGGGAGCAGGGAGCCGACGTCAGGCTGGTCCTGTCGCCCCTGGATGCTTTGGAGCTGGCCCAGCAGGAGCAGGAGCGGCAGGTGGTCTTTTTCGCCGTGGGCTTCGAGACCACCGCGCCCCTGACCGCCTCCACCCTGGAGCTGGCACGGGAGCTCGATTTGCCTAATTTCAGCGTGCTCAGCGCCCACAAGACCATGCCGGCCGCTCTCCGCTCTTTGCTGGGCGGCGGCGCGAGGGTGGACGGGCTGCTGTGCCCCGGCCACGTGGCGGCGGTGACCGGCGCGGACAATTTCGACTTCGTCAGCCGGGAGCTGGGCCTGCCCGCGGCAGTGGCCGGCTTTACCCCGGTGGAGATACTGCTGGCCGTGGCTGCCATCGTGGAGATGAGCGCAGCAGGGGAGGCCAAACTGGTAAATTGCTATAAACGGGCGGTAAAACCGGAGGGCAACCCGGCGGCGCGGGAGATCATGGAGCGAGTCTTCCTGCCCTGCGACGCCCGCTGGCGCGGCCTGGGCGACCTGCCGGGCAGCGGTCTGGCCATCAGGCCGGAGTTCGCCGCCTTTGACGCGGGCAAACGCTTCGCGGCGGAAATAGCCGCCGCCCCGGTCTATCGGGACGATCCCGATTGCCGCTGCGGCCAGGTGCTGCGGGGAGATATTTCGCCCCGTCAGTGCCCCTTGTTCGGCGCAGCCTGCACGCCCCAGCATCCCTGCGGCGCCTGCATGGTATCCTCCGAAGGGTCCTGCGCCGCGGCTTATCGCTACGGGGAGGGGAGCTTATGAACGACTGTATAACTCTGGCTCACGGCGAAGGGGGCCGCCTGTACCGGGAGCTGGTAGAGCAGGTCTTCCTGCCCGCTTTTGACAATGTGGCTCTCAACGAGCTGGGCGACAGCGCGGTCTGCCCGGCCTTCGGCGACCGGCTGGCCCTGACCACGGACAGCTTCGTGGTGCGTCCGCGCTTTTTCCCGGGGGGCGACATCGGCCGTCTGGCGGTCAGCGGCACCGTCAACGATCTGGCGGTCAGCGGCGCGCAGCCGCTGTACCTGACCTGCGCCATGATATTGGAAGCGGGACTGCCCATAGACGAACTGCGCCGCATATGCGACTCCATGGCCGCCTCCGCCCGCGACGCCGGCGTCGCTGTCGTCACCGGCGATACCAAGGTGGTGGAAAAAGGCGCCTGCGACGGGATCTTTATCAACACCGCGGGCGTCGGCCTGTTCCGGCGGGAGCCCCTGCCGCAGAAGATCCGGCCCGGCGACGTCATCCTGGTCTCCGGCAGCGTGGGCGATCACGGTCTGGCCGTGCTGGCCGCCAGAGAAAAACTGGATTTCCGGCCGCAGCTGGAAAGCGACGCCGCGCCTTTGAACGGTCTGATAGACGCTTTGCTGCAGGCTGTGCCCGAGACCCGCGCCCTGCGGGACGCTACCCGGGGCGGACTGACCGCCGTGGCCAACGAATGGGCGGAGACCTCCGGAGTGACCGTCGCCATCGAAGAAACAGCCGTCCCGGTGCGGCCTCAGGTGCGTTCCGCCTGTCAGCTGCTGGGCCTGGACCCGCTGCATGCGGCCAATGAGGGGAAAGTTGTGGCCGCGGTGCCGGAGCGCTTCGCCGACGCGGCGCTGGCGGCTCTGCGAAAGCATCCGTTGGGCAAAGACGCCGCGATCATCGGCCGGGCGGAAAGCGGCCCGCCCCGGGCTGTCCTCATCACCTCCATCGGCGCCCGGCGGATATTGGCCCTGCCCGAGGGCGAACAGCTGCCACGTATTTGCTGAAATCTGTGTGACGGCAGATCTGTTTCATTAAAATGGATTTGCAATAGCGCTGTAAATTTGTTATACTTAGACGATTATGTTTGAAAGGGGAAAAGAATGGGGAGTCAGTGGCTCATACTCGCTTGCATCTTCGTTCCGCTTCTCGGTTCGTTTCTGCTGCCCGTTTTAGGTCGAATAAACACCAATGCCCGTAACCTGGCCTCACTGCTGTTCGTGCTGGTATCGCTGGTCTGCGCCGTGCTGGCGCTGCATCCTGCCATGACCGGCCAGCCGCTGCGGGTGTGGCTGGAACTGCCTCAGGGCCTTTCGTTGGGCTTTCTCGGCGACGGCATGGCCATACTGGCGGCTATGGCTTTCAGCCTGACCGCCGCCGTCATCATCTTCTATTCATTCGGATACATAGAGCGTTTTGAGAACCTGAACGAGTACTACTTTATGGTCACTCTGTTCATGGGCGCGGTAATGGGCGCGGTGTTTTCCACCAACCTGATACTGACCTACGCTTTTTGGGAGATCACTTCCATTTGCTGCTGGCGTTTGCTGGGCTTCGACCGCAGCGAAAAGTCCATCCGGCTGGCTGGCAAGGCGCTGCTGGTGAACGTGTGCGGTTCTCTTTTGATGCTGGCGGGCTTCATCAGCGTCTATATGAACATGGGCACCTTCAATCTTCTGGATATGCAGGGCCGCGGCGTGGATAACTGGCTGATGGCGCTGATGCTGTGCGGCATCTTGGCCAAAGCTGCGGTGCTCCCCCTGCATTCCTGGCTGCCGGCCTCCTCCGACGCGCCCGCGCCGGTCTCCGCCCTTATCGGCGGCGCGGTCATGGTCAATCTGGGTGTTTATATCTACGCCCGACTCTTCCTGGCCGGCTTCCAGCTGGAGCCGGTTTGGACCGTGGTCACTCCGGCCATCGCCGCTGTTTCCGCCCTGATCTCAGCCGGCGCCGCCATGCGTGAGACCGATATCCGGCGCATCATGGCCTATTCCGCCGTCTGCCAGACTTCCTTCATCCTTATGGGCGTTTCCTGCGGCACCATGATCGGCGCGGCCGGCGGCCTGATCTCCATCCTGATGAACGCTCTGGCCTGCGGCGGGCTGTTCCTGTGCGCCGGCACGGTGGAGCGCAGCACCGGCGTGCGGGACATAAACGAACTGGGAGGCCTGGCCAAAAACATGCCCCTCACCGCCTTGTCTTTCGGCTTGTGCGCTCTGTCCGTCATGGGCCTGCCGCCCTTCGGCGGCTTCTTCGCCAAATACATGCTGATCGCAGGCGCGGTGCAAAGCGGCCATATCTGGCTGGCCCTGCTGTTTGCCGCGGCTGCGCTGATGACCGTCATCTACCTGCTGCGGGTGTTCACCCGCGTCTTCTTCGGCCCGCTGATCAACCATGAAGCCACGGAAAGGTCCTGGGAGATGGTTGTTTCCATGCTGATCCTGGGCGGGCTGACCCTGCTCACCGGCCTGTTCATCAACGTTCCTTCCGACATAGCGGTCTATGTCGCCGAATCTTTGGGGAGGTGGTAAAGTAATATGAACGCTTTTTCTTCCCTGATAGCTTCCGGCGGCGGTCTGGGACTGCTGCTGTTGATGGTCGCCCTGCCGGCCTTACTCGGACTGGCCTGCCTTGCTCTCTCCCGACGCAGTTACGGCGGACAGGCTCTGCTCTTTTTCCTGGGCGCGACGGTCAACCTGATTTTGGCGCTGTTCATCCTGTTCGGCGAAGAGCAGACAGTGCTGCTGCCCTGGGCCGGCTTCGAGATCAATCTGGCTCTGCGCATCTACGGTTTTTCCCGGCTGATGCTGATCCTTTCCGCTGTCCTGTTTTTCCTCAGCGCCCTGTACAGTGTGGCCTTCATGCGCCGGGAAAACCGCAGCGGGCAGGTGTTCTTCTATTGCCTGCTGGCCCTGGCCTTCACTAACGGCGTCTTCCTGGCCAACAACTTTGTGACCCTGCTCTTCTTCTGGGAGGGCATCCTGGCGGTCTGCTTTGCCGCCCAGTTGTATAACGACAGACCGAAGGTGCGTACCGCCGTCAAGACCCTGGTTTTGGGCGCGGCGGGCGACATCATGTTCATTGTGGGCGTGGCCGTCACCGCCGTGCAAAGCGGCACCCTGATGATGGACGTCGTCAGCGGCCTTGCCGCAGAAGGCCCGGGGGCCTTGGGCTTTATCGGCCTTGCTTTGGGTGCTCTGGCCCGGGCCTGCGCCGTCCCGTTCCAAAGCTGGCTGCCCGACGCGGCCGCCGAAGCGCCCCTGCCCTTCGTGGTCACGCTTCCCGTCTGCCTGGAAAGAGTCGCCGGAGCCTATCTGCTGCTGCGGGTGACGGGCGGCTTTTATGCGCTGGCTCCGGGCTCCGCTTTATCCATAGCTCTGATGATCGTCGGCGTGCTGACCTTCCTTGCCGGCGGCATGATGGCTCTGATCCAACGTAATCTCAAGCGGGTGCTGGCCTTCGTCGCTATCGGCCAGGCCGGTCTGCTCCTGCTGGGCGCAGGGTCCGCCGTGCCCGCGGGCAGCGACGGCGCGCTGCTCAGCCTGTTCGCTCAGGTGCCTGCTCTTATGTGTATGTTCTTTGCCGCCGGTCAGGTGGAGCAAAGCACGGGCAGCGCCGATCTGCGCCGCCTGGGCGGTTTGGGCCACCTCATGCCCTTTACCGGCGTCGCCTTTGTGCTGGGCGCGGCCTGCGCGGCCGGTCTGCCGCCCTTCGGCAGCTTTTTTGCCGATCAGTTGATATTCAGTGCGGTGAACGACGCTGACATCCTGCTCTACATCGGTTCTCTGCTGGGCCTGTTCTTCACGGCCGCCGCTTTGATGCGGGTCGGCGCAACCTGCTTTTTCGGCCCTGTACGACTGCCTGAGGGCATGGAGCGGGAGCAGGTGAAGGAGGCGCCCGGCGCCATGGCGCTGCCCACGGTCCTGCTGGCTGTGGCTGGGCTCGGCATGGGCGTATTGATCGGTCCCTTCTCTTCCGCTGTGCGGAATGTTACCGGCAGCACGGTGGAGGGCTGGTCCTTCTCTCTGGTCCTGTGCCTGATCTACGTCATCGCCCTGCTGCTGGCCGTACTGAACCACATCACCGGCCACCGCGCCACCGGCGAAGCTCTACGGGCCGCGGATCACATCCATTATCTGCCCGGACTGTACCGCGTCTATGACGCGGCGGAGCGGCATTATCTCGATCCCTACAATATTCTTATGGGCGTAGTCAGGGTCTACAGCTGGCTGTGCCGCATGATAGACCGCTGCCTGTCCTGGATCTATGAAAACCTGCTGGAACGACTGGTTGATCGGGGCAGCGGCGCCCTGCATGATCTGAATACAGGCGTAGTCAACCAATATCTGTTATGGACCCTGGGCGGCCTGGCTTTTCTGGTGCTGCTCTTCCTGGTCCTGGTATAAAGGGGGGTTCCTATGTCTGCCTCTTTGGCTTCACTGATGTATGCCTTTATCGGCCTGCCGCTGCTGGCGGTGGCCGGACTGAACCTGGCCGGCCGCAGGCTGACCCGGCGTATCTGCCGGCCCCTGGGCGTTTTCGTAGGCCTGGCTCAGATGGCCGTGGCTGTGATCTCCCAACTGCTGCTGCTTCAGTACCATAAATCCTCGGTAAGCTTTTCCCAGTTCTGGGATATGACAGTCTCCGACAGCGCCGCCTATCTGCGGGTGGATGCTTTTTCCCTGGTAGCCTTGTTTTGCATAGGCATGGCAGTGGCCGCCGCCTTTTCCTTCAAATGGTTCGACTCTGAGCATAACGCCTTCAATTTCACCAATATGGCCCTTCTGCTGATGCTGGGTCTCAACGGCGCGGCTTTGGTCACTGACCTGTTCTCGCTCTATGTCTTTATCGAGATCGCCGGTCTGTGCTCCTATACTCTGACCGCCCTTTACCGTGAGGAGCGGGGCCTGGAGGGCGGCTTCAAGCAGCTCATCCTGGGCGCTCTGGCCTCCGTCCTTATCCTTATAGGCCTGGCTTTCATCTTTATGGAATGCGGCAGCCTGCGCTACGACGCTCTGGCCCTCTTCTTCAGCGAAGAGCTGCCCCTGCCCATCCTCGATTATCTGGCATTCCTGTTCCTCATAGGCGGTTTCGGCATCAAGGCCGGGCTGGTGCCCTTCCACCAGTGGCTGCCCGACGTCTATGAAAGCGCGCCGGCGCCGGTCTCCATACTGCTCAGCGGCATCGCTACCCAGATGATGGGCACCTACGCCCTGATCCGCATCATGAGTGAACTCAAAGGCGGCGCGGCTGACCCCGTCGCTGACGCCATCCTGCTGCTGCTGGGTCTGATAACCATTTTCGTCGGCGCTTTGGCCGCCCTGGCCCAGAAGGATATGAAACGCTGCCTGGCTTATTCTTCCATCAGCCAGATCGGCTATATCGTGCTGGGCGTTTCCTGCGGCAACGCCTTCGGCTTCATCGGCGCCATGCTGCACTTCTTCACTTTGACTTTAGGCAACACCGTGCTGTTCACCGACGCCGCCGCGGTGGACTTGGCCACGAATACCACCGATATGGAGCGTCTGGGCGGACTGCAAAAACAGATGCCCCTGGTAGGCGTTACCAATCTCATCGCCTTTCTGTCCAACGCCGGCCTCCCGCCTGCGGTGGGCTTTTGGAGCAAGCTGCTGATCATCATCGCCGTCTGGCAAAGCGGCAACGGCTTCATCGCCGGCCTGGCTTTGGTGGCTGGCGTCCTGACCGTGGCCTGCTGTCTGAAGGTGCAGCGCAAGGTCTTTTTCGGTCCCGATGTGGAAGAACTGTCCGGAGTGTCCGCTCCCCGCGGCGGCGTTGTCGTTTCCTCCCTGACCCTGTCGGGGCTGATCGTCGTCGCCGGGCTGCTGATACCGTTCCTGCTGCGTATGCTGCAGGCCCAGGGCTTGTTTTAGGAGGTCAGAGGATGCCGCAAACAGTGATAATCATCTGTCTCATACTCAGCGTGGTGGCAGGCCTGGTCTGCGCCATGTCCGGCCGGCTGATGCACGCCGCCCTGGCCCTGGCCGGCCTCAGCGCCCTGACCGCCATCATACTCTTCCTGTTTGGCGCCACCATGGCCGCCCTGTTCGAGCTGTCCTGCTGTGTCGGTCTGGTCACCGTGGTGCTGGCTGTGGCCGTCACCCTTACCCGGCCGGATTCGCCGGAGCCGGAGACCGCCCCTGCTAGTATCAAACGGTTCAGCGTCCTGCCGCTGCTGCTGATCTTTGTCGGGCTGATGCTGCTGATCGTCATGATCTTCACCGGCTTCAGTCTGGATCCCGTTACCGCATCCAACGTCACGGCAGAGCCTTTCCGCGACGTTTTCTGGGGCACCCGCCAGGCGGACATCCTGGCTCAGATCATCCTCATCCTGGTGGGAGCCTTTTCTGTTGTCATCCTGTTCAAGGAGAGTGAGTGACTATGAACGTGCTGACGCTTACGCTTATGTCCACCGCCCTGGTCCTGATAGCACTGGGCATATTCATGCTGGTCATGACCAGCAACATGATCCGCGTCGTACTGGCGGTGGAAGTAATGATGAAGGCCGTCACCCTGCTTTTGATCTACGCCGGTCAGATCAACGGCCAGCTGGGTCTGGCCCAGACCTTCATCGTCACCCAGATCGTGATCGAGATCGTCCTGGCCGCCGTGGCTTCCGGTCTGGTGATCAATATCTACCGCAAGACCGGCCAGCGGGAGCTGCGCAGGCTCAATAAGCTGAACGGCTGAGAAAGGAGATCAGTATGACCGATTTTTTGCTTTCGCCGCCGATCGCCTTTGCCGCTTTGCTGCTGCTCTTTTTGGGACTGGCCCACGCCATGCGCCATCAGGCCGCTGCCAGCAGTGCCGGCAAGCATAAAACCGAAGCCTACGCCGGCGGCGTGCGGGGCGTCGATCAGCGTCAGGCCCCGGATTACAGCAAATTCTATGCCTTCACATTGGTGTTTCCCATCATGCAGGTGCTGGTGCTGGCAGTGGCGACGGCCCCGGCCGGCGCTCTGACCCTGCCGCTGCTGTACGTAGCGGCCGGCGGTCTGGCTCTGCTGATCGTCTTCCGCCGCTGACAAGGCCGGGAGGCGTTGGTTTTCTTGGTTTCAGGCTTTAAGCTAAAAGGAAAGGTATTTCCATGACCAGAACGATTTTGCAAAGAGCGGTGGATTGGGGGCGGCGCAACTCGCCCTGGATCATCCGTTTCCATAGCGGATCCTGCTGCGG
>CAMZIS010000005.1 GCA_947307285.1 uncultured Peptococcaceae bacterium
AAAAGTGGAGCGACCATGAAGACGCTTAACCGCAACAACAAACTGCTGCTCGGCCTCATCGCCGTGCTGCTGCTGACCGTGGCTGTCACCGCCTATCTCAACACCGGCGACCGGGCTTTGAAGCGGCAGCTGGAAACGGAGCAGCAGTTCATCGTCAGCTGGGGAGAGGAGCAGGTCTTCGTCACCATGGACGATATCCTGGCCCTGGGGCCCAGGGATTACAGCGCCATCCTCGACACCTCCATCAGCGACGCCAGGGAGGTCACGGTGCGGGGGGTGGAGCTCGCGGCACTGCTGGATTATGTGGGCGCGCCCTGGCAGAGCGCGGAGTATTTCGAGATCAACGGGCTTGACGAATACTATTCGCCGGTGCTATTATCCGAAGTGCAGGAGCCGGACAACGTGCTCATCTGCATCGCCATGGACGGAAAGGCGCTGGGCTCCAAAAGCAGCGGCGGCTTCGGCCCCTATCTGATGGTCATCCGCAACGAGCTGTTTTCCCAGCGCTGGTGCAAATATATCGAGGAGGTCGCCCTACGGTGAAGGCTTTGCAGGCCCTGGCCCTTTCTTTTGCTTATGACGAAACGCCCCTGTTCAGCGGCGTTTCTTTTGCATTGGCGGAAGGGGAGTGGGTCTCCGTCACCGGGCCCTCCGGCAGCGGCAAATCCACCCTCTGCCTGCTCCTTTCCGGCGTCATCCCCCGCAGCCTGGAGCTGGGGAAGCGCAGCGGCAAGGTGCTGCTCTTCGGCGAGGATATTGCCGGACTCTCCCTGGCCAAAGTGGCCTCTCAGCTGGGGCTGATGCTGCAGGAGCCGGACAGCCAGCTCTTTTCGCCGCTGGTGGAAGACGAGATCGCCTTCGGCCCGGAGAACCTCTGCCTGCCCCGGGACGAGATCGGCGAGCGCATCGAGCGCGCGCTGCGTCTTACCGGCATGAACGCCAAAAGAATGGCGGATACGGACGCCCTCTCCGGCGGCCAGAAGCAGCTGATCGCCCTGGCCGCGGTGCTGGCAATGGAGCCGCGGGTGCTCATTTTGGACGAGGCCTTCGCCATGCTGGACGAGGCGGCAGAGGAACAAATGCTGCAGGTGCTGCGCTGCCTGAAGGCGCAGGGCACGGCCATCCTCACCGTGGAGCACGAGCCGCGGCGGCTGGCCGCGGCGGATCGCATCCTGCGTCTGGACGCGGGCCGGCTGGAGGAGGTGGGCCTGTGATCGCTCTCTCCCACGTCGTCTATTCCTACCCCAAAGGCGGCTTCGTTTTCAGCTGCGACGAGGCCGAGTTCCCCGCCGGGGAAGTCACTTTGCTGACAGGCCCGAACGGCAGCGGCAAGACCACCCTCTGCCGCCTTTTGTGCGGCGTGCTGCGTCCCGATAAGGGCTATCTTTTGATCGACGGCGAGGACGCCACGGCCTGGCCCCTGGGCCGCATCGGCGCTCACGTGGGCTATCTGCTGCAGGAGCCGTCGCGACAGCTGTTCCGGCCCTCCGTTTTTGAGGAGCTGACCTTCGTGCCGGAGCTGCTGGGTCGCGACCCGCAGGAAACGGCGGCAAAAGCCGAAGCTTTGCTGGCCGAATTCGGCCTCACCCGGCTCAAAGACCGCTCCACCTTAACGCTCAGCCGCGGCGAAAAGCAGCGGCTGGCTCTGGCCGCCCTGCTCATGGGCGGCGCGGGCTTTTTCATCCTGGACGAGCCCACCACCGGTCTGGACACGGACAACCGCCGTATCCTCTATGACAAGATAGATGAGCTGCGGGAAAAAGGCGCTGGCTTTGCCATCGCCAGCCATGACCGGGACCTGCTCGCGCTCTCGCCCCGGCGGCTGCGAGTGACAGAGGGGAGGGTGGTCCGTGAAGACTGATCCCCGGGTCAAGCTGCTGTCCCTGCTGCTGCTCACCACAGCGGCCCTGATCTTTGACCGCCTGCCCTGGCTGCTGGGCCTGCTTTTGGCTTCCCTGCTGCTGGCCCTCCTCTTCGGCGCGAGGCCGGCCGGATTCTTCCGCCGCGCCCGCGCTTTCATCGGTCTGCTGCTCGCGGTGGCCCTGCTGCAATGCCTGTTCACCAGAGGCGGCGTACCCCTGCTTCAAATCGGCGATCTCACGCTGATATATAAGGAAGGCGCGCGCCTGGGCGCCGCCGCCGCCCTGCGCTATCTGGTCATCATCTGCGCCGCGGCAGTGCTGGCGGGCGAATCCTCCCGCCGCCTCGTCGCCGGCCTCTCGGGCCTGGGGCTCCCCTATACTCTGGTCTTCATGCTCATGACCGCCCTGCGCTTTCTGCCCCAGTTCCGCCGTTCTTTTCAGGACGCGGTGATCTCGGCCCAGCTGCGGGGGGTGGACCTGAAAGCCGTGCCGCGGGGGAAACGCCTGGGGTTTTACGGCAGCTTGCTGCTGCCGGTGCTAAGCGAGGCCCTGCTGCGCTCCCGGGAGCTGGCCCTGGCCATGGAGGCCCGGGGCTTTGGGGCGTACAGGGAGCGCACCGCCTACTTCAAGCTAAAGATGCAGCCGGGGGACTGGCTGCTCGCCGTCCTGCTGGCAGCGGCTTTCGCCGGCGCCCTGATACTGTATTTCTAAGCGCATATAAAAAGACCGTACCCCACTGGGGCACGGTCTTTTATGATGCTTGCTTGTTATTTGCCGACGGTGGTGGGCAGGTCGGACAGGTCGTCCGCGAAATCGGCCGGGTCCTCCATGGAGCCGGAGCCGATGACGATGCAGGACATCCACTTCACGCACCAGCCGGTGTTGTCGTTGACGATGAGGCGCACCGGGCCGAAGGCGTTGCCGTAGACCGGGTCGAAGCCGTCGCTTTGCTTGTCGCCGTCGTTGCCGTCCACCAGAGGCAGGCCGTCGGCGGCGCCGATGCCCTGACCGTAGGCCACGATCATGGGCTTGCCGTTGATGCCGTCTTTGAGGTAGCTTCCGTCGAACAGGGTGGAATAGCCGTCCGAGGCGTAGGCGGTGAAGCTGCCGATGTTTTCGTCGGTGAGCTCCACGTAGTTATGGAGCAGCTTGTTCAGGTCGACGCCCTGGAACCAGATGTCGTTGACCACCTTGTAGGTGTCCAGCACCATCTCCGTGTTCAGGGATTCCAGCTGGCCCAGGGTGAAGGTGACCGGGTCGGCCACGCCGCTGCCGGTGACGCGCAGCACGGGCTCGTCCAGATACTTGGCGTAATAGCCGTAGGTATGGTACCAGCCGCTGATCTCAGCCGCCTTCACGGTGACGGCGGAGACGTTCTCCAATTTTACGCCGGGGCCGATCAGCATCAGCGGGCCGCCGGCATTGCCGGCCTTTTCGTCATAGCCCTCGGAGGAAGCGGCAGGCACCAGCGGGCAGCCGGCGTTGCGGTCGCTGTCGTCCGTGCCCACGCCGTAGGCCAGTATGACCCGGGG
This sequence comes from uncultured Peptococcaceae bacterium, assembly GCA_947307285.1. GTDB lineage: Bacteria > Bacillota > Dehalobacteriia > UBA4068 > UBA4068 > CALXSV01. Next base: position 3,395 of record CAMZIS010000005.1, read on the forward strand.
CTCGGCCGCATTGATATCGGTCAGCTGCAGCTCCGCGCTTTCGCCCTTGGCGTTGGCGCAGGTGATGGTCTCCATGGTGGAGGAAGCCTGGATGCGGTTGTCGTTCAGCAGCTGCAGCAGGTCTACGCCGCGGTAGGTCTTACCGTCGTACTGGGCGGTGACCATGTATTTCTGCAGCTTTTCGATGTCGCCCACCGTAAGGGAGGAAGCCGCGCCCACGTCGCCGTCAAAGCTGACCACGTTGCCGGCAAGGGAGGCATAGCCGCCGGTGTGGGCGTAGGCGTCCGGCTCCAGCTTGACCACGATGCGGGTCAGGCCGGGCACGTAGCTGTAGCCGCCCCCGGCGTAGGCCGGGGCCACGAAGGCCAGCGGCCCGCCGGCGTTATCCACCTTGAGGCCGGTGACGCTGTCCTGGGCCAGGTAGCCGCTATGTGAGGCGTTGGAGACCAGGGGATAGCCGCCCCGGGCATAGGCCACGGCAGCGGAGAGGCCCGAGGTGCCGCGCAGCTCGTTGCCGCCCTCGGATTTCAGGGCTTCCAGATCGGTGGTGGCGCTGAGGGCGTCGCCGGCGTACAGCTCCACCTTGCCCAAAGCGCCGGGCAGGCCGATGTCTTCGGAAAGCAGCCACCACAGGTTCACGCCCTCGAACAGGGCGTCGATATCTTTATCGTACTGGTAATAGGCCTTCTCGCGGCGGCCTTCGTTGTCCCGGGTGACCTTGTCCACACCGTAGATCAGCTGCTCCAGCTGGGCCAGGGTGTAGGACTTGCTTTCCCTGCTGCCGTTTTCCTGCACCACTTCCACGGTGAGGGCCGGGATCTCGGCCATGGACTGATAGGCCGGGTTCTGGTAGTGGGTGGAATAGCGCACCTCGTCGCCTACGTAGATCTCCATGGCCCGCTGCAGCTGGTTGGAGCCGTTGTTGTAGAAATAGGCGTAGTTGGTGATGTCCTCCGGGTTATCCCGGTTCATGTTGTCGGTCTTGCCGAAGATGACCCGCACCGGGCCGCCGTCGTTGCCCAGACCGCTTTCATAGCCTTCCATGTCGGCGCTCTTCACGTAGGGGTAGCCGTTGACGCCGTAGGAGATCATCACCGGATAACCGGAGAGGGCCGGATAGCCGTTGGCGTCGGTCTCGGTCACGTTGCTGTTATCGGGCTGGTATTCGGCGGTGGCCAGCTGTTCCCTGGTGGGCCGGTCGGTGCCGATATCCAGCGGCGATTTTTCGTAGAAATAGAACAGCTCCGGATGGGCCAGCTGCCTGGTGGTAAAGGCCGCGGTGGTGCGGTAGTTGTCCCAGGAGGAGAAGCTGACGATAGTGTTGTCGTCATTCTGATACTTCTCCGCGTCCAACCCCAGGCGGGTGAGCAGATCCCACAGCTTCACGCCCTCGTAGGTGTTGACGTACCAGTAGGTGGTGTTGGACAGGCCGTATTCGGAACGGTAGCCCAGGCCGTCCGCCTTGGGCTGGCCGTTTTCATCCAGGTCCACCATGGCTTCCAGCTCGGCCACGGTCAGGTCCACCTCCCGGCCCAGAGCGGAGCCGGTGAGGGTGACGATGTATTCCGTATTCTCCGGGTTGTTGTAAGCCTCGTCCGCGGCTTCGGTGTGCTTGAAGCCGGGCTGGGGCGATACGTATTCCACGTAGATGTAGGCCACGGAGCCGAATTCGGCGGGCAGGTCTTCCGCGGCGGAGGCGGGATAGACCAGGCGCAGGCCGCCGTCGTCGTTGTCCAGCTCTTCGATATAGCCGGGCTCGTTGTCATAGACGAAGGGCCGGGCCGGGTCGCCGGATTCCGGCGCGGTGCCGTAGGCCAGCAGCACCGGGGAGCCGTCCTTGTCCGCTTTGAGCAGCTGGTCGTAGGTGATGACGGCCACCGGCTGACGCCAGCGGTTCTTGAACACCACCTGGATGTTCTCCGGCTCGTCGGACAGCTCCACACCGGAGTTGACCTGGCCGTCCAGGATGGAGAGGATGGTCACGCCCTCATAGAGCTGAGTCGTTTCGCCGCTGCCCTTGTCGTCGCTGTAGGAGCCGCGGCGGATGTTGGCGTTGGCGGTCTTTTCCAGATCGGAGACCATGATGGGCGTGGTGGCGGTGACGCCGGGGCCCTCCACGGTCAGGGTGGCGCCGGTGATGGCGTCGGGGGCGTAGATATCTTCCTCGTCGCCGCCCTCGTAGGTCACGTGCTTGAAGGGGCTGTGGGAATAGTCCACGCCGGCCACCACGGAGACGATGCCGGGCACGACCTCGGCGCTGCTGCACAGGGCGTTGCCGGGCACGGCGAGCCAGTTGCCTTCTTCATCCTTGCATTCGGTGGCCAGCATCATCATCTTGGCACCGTCGGTGATATCCTTCACCGGGTACTGCAGCTGGCTGCCGTCGGCCAGATTGAAGGAGATGATCTCCTCCGGGTCCAGCTCGGGCACGATGAGCTCGCCGGTGGCCTCGTCCACCTCAGCCAGCAGCTGGAACAGGTTGTACACGGCCACGCCGCGGTAGGTCGTGCCGCCGTAGGTGTAGGTCACCCGGGGCAGACGCAGCAGCTGGGCCCGGGTCAGCTCATTGCCGAATACCGTGGTCACGGCGGACAGCGGGTTGCCCACGCAGACCGTATCCAGCTCCTTGATGAAGGAGGAATTGTTCATGTCGTCCGGAGACTGCGCGCCCACGGTGAGCATGGGCAGCTCCAGAGCTTCCAGCGCGTCGGAGGCGGGCACCTCGTCCGTGTTGTCGCCGGAAATGGCAAAGGCAAGGGCGATCAGGGGACGGGTGTATTCCTTGGTGTCGAAATCTCCCGCCATCTGGTTGGGATAGCGGAACAGGGCCGTGCTGAACAGTTTCGGGAACTCCTTGCCGTAGTCGCCGCTGGCGAAGGTAAAGTCAGCCCTGGCGTCGTCGTCCCGGTCGCTGTCAAAGCCGGAAGCCGCCAGCAGATCGTCCACGGCCACGCCGGTGGCCAGGGCCTGCTTGCGGAATTCGCCGGTGTTGAAGGTGGAATAGATCTGCTCCGTCTGGGGCAGCGCGGCCAGTTCCGCCAGGGAATAGGCCCGCTCGTTGGCCAGGGACGCGGGGTCTGTTTCGTCCTCCACCAGACCGTCGCCGGTCACTACCAGCACCGGCTGATCCTCGCTTTCCCAGGAAAAGGAACAGCCGCTGCACAGCAGGACGGCCGCGATCAGCAAAAGCGCAGGCAGAAACCGCAGTTTCGTTTTTTTGGACAATGCTCTCCCTCCTTTGATGTTGCCTTGACGTTGATTATCGATTATTATGAATATACTAAACCATAAATAATTGTACTTTATAGGAAATCCAAAGTAAACATGCTCATCTATATTTTTTTAAATATAATAGTGCATTTGCTTGCATTTGGGGGCGCGAACAGTTATCCTAAAATAAACGGAAAAGGTGCTTTTATATGAAGAAACTGTTGGCGTCCCTGTGCGGTCTGCTCTTGCTCGTCTGCTGCGCCGGCGTTTGCTGCGCCTGCGGTGCGCCGGAGGAAGAGCCCGCGGCAGACTTCATCTTTATGAGCGATACCCAGGCCCGGCCCGCGGACGCCTACACGGCGGCGGATTACGCCGGTTTCGCCGCCCTGCTTTCAGCGGCGCGCGAGAGGGCGCCGGAAGCGTCCCTGCTGCTGCTTGGCGGCGACACGGTGAACGACGGCGCGGATGAAGCGGAATGGCAGGCCTGGCATGATGCGGCGGGGGAGGGGCTCGACGGCCTCACCGTGCTGGCGGCGGAGGGCAATCACGACCGCCGCGGCCTGGTCTACGACAAATTCCCCCTGCCCGCCGGGGCCAGCGTCCATAGGGGCTCCTTCTGGTCCTGGGAAAGGGGAGGCGTGCATTTTCTGGTGCTGGACAGCTCCCTTATGGGGGCGGCGGAGCGGCAGGACGTCGACTGGGTGGAACAGGACCTGGCCGGTTCCGGCTGCCGGATCGTCGTGGCCCTGATGCACCATCCGGCTTATCCCGCCTTGGACGTGGAAAAGGACAATGAGCGGGCCGCGGCCATCCGGGAAAACTTCGTGCCCCTGTTCGAAAAATACGGCGTCGATCTGGTGCTCTGCGGCCATCAGCATGTGTATATGCGCACCGCGCCTCAAAACGGCGTCACCTATGTCATGCTCTCCTCCGGCGAGAAGGAATACGCCGGAGGGGCCGCGCCGGCCTATGCGGAGGTCCTGCTGGAGGAGCCGGCCTACATGACCGGGCATGTGAACGGGGAACGGCTCGAGCTGGAAGTTTACGATGAAAGCGGCCTGCTGGACCGCTTCAGCGTGGAATAGTTGCCTGTGGAAAAGGAGAAAAGCATGAAGCGTTTGCTTGCGGCCTGCCTGCTGCTGGCGGCCCTGACTCTCACGGCCTGCGGTTCGCCGGTGGATAAAGAATACGCCGGCTGGACCATAACGGTCCGGGGCGACGGCGTGGAGGGCGAACAGACCTATACTATCTCTGAGCTGGCGGCTTTGCCGGAGGCGCAGTTTTCCGCCGTCTATTCCGTCATCAACAACTGGCCCACCGTCACCTCCTACGCGGCGGAGGGCGTGAAGATCGCGTCTATTTTGGAGCTCTGCGGCGTGCTGGATACGGCCCAGACTGTCACCATAGGCTCGGAGGACGGCTACCGCGCCTCCTTCACCCGGCAGCAGCTGCTGGAGTCCACGCAGTTCTCTTACCCCAACTGCGGCGAGAACGGCGAGGGCGCGGAGCCGGTGTTTCCCATCATCGCCTATAACTGGAAGCAGGGCGGCGCGGACCTGGCCGACGTGCGGCCCGACGCGCCCTGCCTCGTCCTGGGCCAGACCGACTGGCTGCAGCACAACAATCCGGTGTTCGTGGAGGGCGTGACCTATATCGAGGTCAGCGACGAATCGGAGCAGTGGGCTCCGCCCTTCCTCTGGCCGGAGCAGGCCGTCTATCACCGGGGCGACAGGATAAAGCTGCAGCACGACGCCTATTCCAACGTGAAGATATACTACACCCTGGACGGCAGCGAGCCCGACGTTTATTCTGCCATGTACAATCCCAGCACCTATCAGCCGGAGCTGAACGAGCCCATCGAGGTCACAGGGGACATGACCGTCCGCGCCTTCGCGGCTGGCTACGGCAAGGCGGACAGCGAAGTTGCGGAGTTCCCCATCGAAGTGGAGGAGTGACATGAAAAAGCTGCTGTATATCACTGTCATCCTGGCTGTCTGCCTTTTCTGCGTCTGTCTATTCAGCGCCTGCGGGAACAGTGCGACTGATTCCGGCGACCCGGAATACGAGGCCCAGACCATCGCCATCAGCGGCCTGCAGGAGCTGGGTGAGGACGGCGTATTCGAAGTGAGCATCGCCGAGCTGAGAGAATTGCCCCAGGTTGATCTGGAGGCGAGCTACCTGCGGACCACCGGCCTCTACGAGGAATTCGACATGACCGGGCCAAGGCTTAGCGACGTGATAGCTCTCGCCGGCGGCGATCTGGACGACTACGCAGCCTGCGCAGCCGTGGGCCGGGACGGCTATTACTGCCTCTACGACCGGGAGGTCATGGACAGCACCGACCTTTTGCTGGCTTTGAAGATCGACGGCGCGTACAAGCTCGAGGAATCGGTCTGGCCCGCCCAGATCGCGGCCCAGGGCCAGTTCGGCCCCTACTGGGTGCGGCAGGTGAACCGGATCATCCTCTACGAGACCATCCCCGAAAAAGAGATAACCACCCTGTGGAACTTCGCGGCGCTCACCGCGGACATGGAGCCCTACTATTACGAATACTACGGCAGCCGGGACGCGGCCATGGACCTGTCCCTGATCTTCTCCCGCTTCGACTATGTGGATTCCGGTTCCTTTTTCACCATGCGCTCCTCCGACGGCTTTAAAAAGAACGAGCAGCTGGCCGGAGTGTCCAGCGGCAATTATTACATCAAATACGAAGGCGCCGACGCCCCCACCAACGTGTCCACCAGCATCATGCTGGGCATGAACGTGCAGCGCATCGCCTGGTTCTCCACCAACGCGGACGCGGTCTATTTCCTGGATCAGATGCAGACCTACCTGACCAACGCGGAGGCCGGGGGCGAGACCGGCGTCAGCGTGGAGGAGGTCCTCTATGAGGTGGGCGTGGAAACGGTGAAGGCCGCCCGGTGGCGCATCGTGGGCACGGACGGCAGCGAGCAGACCGTCAGCGGCGAAGACCTGGATCAGGCCGTGCTCATCCGCAAGTCCGACGGCTTCGACAAGCTGGTCTGGCAGTCCGATCTCGGGTATTCCGACGTGGACAGCCTGTTCTATATCACTTTGGCGCAATAGGGAGGGAAGCGACATGAAAAAACTGCTGGCGGTCATCTTTTGCCTGCTGCTGCTGACAGCAGCGGCTTGCGGGAACGGAGCCTCCGACGAGCCCATACTGACCGTATCTGGGGAGGGCATCAGCGAACCCATGGAGTTCAGCCTGAAAGACCTGCAGACATTGGACGACCAGACCTTGGTCTATTCCACGGTGAACAATTTCCCCAGCACCAAATACGCCAGGGCCCAGGGCTGTTCTCTCGCGGCCCTGCTGGGCGCCTGCGGGACAGGGGAGGATATCACTCAGATCACCGTGTCCGCAGACGACGGCTTCAGCAAGACCTTCAGTCGGGACCAGCTGCTGGGAACGGCTTATTTCTACGACCTCTCCGGCAACCCCACGGAGGTCCCGGCCATGCTGGCCTGGGCCTACAGCGACGACAGCGGGAAGGTACCGGGCGACGCCGAGCCCATGGACGACCTGCGGCTGATCTTCGGCCAGCAGGGCCCCCATCAGGCCAACGCCTCCGCCAGCGTGCAGCACGTGAGCAGCATCGAGGTGTCGACCGAGCCCCTGCCCCGGCTCCAGCCCTGCTCTTTCAATAAAACCGCGGAGGGCCTGATCGAGCTGGTCTATGACGATATGGATCAGGTCAAGCTCTACTACACCGTGGACGGCACGGACCCCGACCCCTTGACCAGTGAAGTTTATAACCCCTCTACCAGCAATTTCCAGCCGGAGCTTAACGCGCCCCTCGATCTGCCCGCGGGCACGAAGATCAGGGCCATGGCGGTGGGCTTCGGCTGGGCGGACAGCGAGATCAGCGAATATGTGGTGGAATAAGCGAAACCTGCGCCGGCTGGCCCCGGCCATCCTGATCGGGCTCTGCCTGCTGCTTTGCGCCTGCCAGGCCAAACTGACCGAAGAGGAGCAGGCCGCTCTCACCCAGCTGCTGCCCGGCGAAACATTGACTGATATAACGGACGACCTGTTCTCCGCAAACGGGGAATGGCGGGAAAAATTCAAGGCCGTGGACCGGGTCTTCCGGACGGAAGACGGCGACTGGGCGGTGCTGGCGAAGCCCATCGGCTATAACGGCCCCATCACCCTGGCACTCACCGTCGACCATGAGACCGCCGCCAGCTCGGGAATTGTCATCGTGGCTCACAACGAGACCCGCCATTACGTGCGGGGGCTGGAGGAGGACTGGTTCACCTCCCGTTTCGCGGAAAAGCAGGCGGGTGAGGCCCTGCGCGTGGTCAAGCTGGAGGCTCAGACCCCGGCTGACGTGGTGGCCATCACCGGCGCCACCGTCACCACCCAGGCCGTGACGAACGGGGTGAACGCCGCCCTTTCCCTCTATGCCGAAGCCGTGTTGGGCGAGGAGCAGGCGGCAGTGCCCTATACCGTGGATTTCCAGGCGGAGGAGGGCGCAGGCCCGGAGGAGAACGGCCGTCTCGCCGTCCGTGCCTACGGCACCGTTTTGGGCGAGATATCGCTGGAGGATATCAAACAGCTGCCCTCGGTGGAGCGCTCTCTGACCATCCATTCCACCGCCGGCACCACCGAACACCGCTTCACCGGCACCCTGCTTTATAACGTGCTGCAAGCCGTGGACCCGGCCCTGACCGAGGAATACGACCTGCTGATGACCGTGGGCGTGGACGAATACTGCTCCGGCATCGAGATGCGGGAGGTGCTGAAGGAAAACGCCGTCTACCTGGTCTACGCCGATCAGGGCCAGCCCCTGCCTCGCAAAGACGGCGCGCCGGGCGGCATGCGGGTCATCATATTGGACGATTTTTACGGCCAGCGCTTCACCAATTACCTGCTGGAAGTCGATCTGGAAAAGGACGTAAACAACTGATGAACAGATTCCTGCTCAAAGCCGTATTGTCTGCGGTGCTGCTGTTATGCCTGCTTTTTTTGGCGGTCAGCGGCTTTGCCATGCATTTCAATACCACCGGTCTGGTGCTGGGCCTGCCCCGCTATCTGCTGCGGCAGCTGCACACAGTGTGCGCCGCGGTGATGAGCGCCGCCGTGCTGCTGCATCTTGCCCTGAACCTGAAACTGCTGCGGGCCGAATGGAAGCAGGGCCGGAGGAACAAAAAGTGAAGGGCAAACTGTTTTTCGTCATCCTCTGCCTGGGACTTTGCCTGCTCCTTGCCGGCTGCGGCGGGGAAGAGGCCACGGAGCCCGTGAGCCGCAGCGATTTCGCCCTGGACCCCCTGTGCACGATCCCCCTGTACGACCCGGCGGACCAGGGCTTGCTGGACCGGGCCTTTGAGCTGATCGCCGCGGAGGAAGCCCTGCTTTCCCGCACGGTTGAGGGCAGCGACGTCTGGCGGGTCAATCAGGCGGCAGGGGAGAGCGTCACGGTGAGCGAGGACACGGCGGAGCTGATCTCCCTGGGGCTGGAATACAGCGAACTCTCCCACGGCGTGTTCGACATCACCGTGGGCCGGCTGACCGAACTGTGGGATTTCGGCGGCGCCAACCACGTGCCAGCCGAGTGGGAACTGCCGCCGGCGCTTTCCAGCGTGGACTATCGAAATCTCACCCTCGACGGCTGTCAGGTCGCCCTGTCCGACCCGGAAGCCCGGCTGGAGCTGGGCGCGGTGGCCAAGGGCTACATCGCCGACCGGGTGGCGCAGCTGCTCAAAGAGGAGGGCGCGAAGAGCGCCGTCATCGACCTGGGCGGCAACGTGGTGACCCTGGGCGCGAAGCCCGGCGGGGAGGCCTGGAAGATCGGGGTGCAGCAGCCCTTCGGCGCGGAGCGCAGCGAGCTCATCGGCCTGATCGAAGCCGAAGGGGACCTGTCCCTGGTCACCTCCGGCGTCTACGAACGCAATTTCGAGCGGAACGGCGTGCTTTATCATCACATCCTGGATCCCCGCACCGGCTTCCCGGCGGATACGGACGTCATCGGCGTCACCGTGGTCTCCCATAGCTCCGCCCGGGGCGACGCCCTGTCCACCGTCTGCCTGCTGCTGGGTATGGAAGAGGGCTCCCGCCTGCTGGAGGCTGATCCGGACGTGCTGGGCGCGGTGTGGGTGGATAAAGCCGGGGAAGTCTACGTCCAGGGCGACGTGGATTTCACACCCGCCCCCTGACGAGGTAATCATGCTGCGAATCATCAACTCTTTTCTGGCTGCGGTCTGCGTGGCGCTGCTTTTTGTCCACGCCCTGTGGGCGGCGGCCCTGCTGGCCGGCCTTACCGGCTATTCGCCCTTCATTTCCCGCATCGGCTGGGTCTTTTTGGTTTGCGCGGCTTCCCACGGGCTGCTCAGCTCCTATTTGGTCCTGTTTCACGACCGGCCCGCTCCCCGCTTCCCCTATCCCCGCAGCAACGCCGCGGCCTGGGTGCAGCGCATCAGCGGCGCGGGCATGGTGCTGTTTATCATCCCCCATCTCAACGAAGCCTACGGCCACGTGACCATGGGCGGCTGGTTCCTGCCCCACGAGCCCACTGTCGGGCGTTACCTGCTGGAAGCGGGGCTGCTCGTCGCCATGACGCTGCACCTGTGGCAGAGCCTGCCCCGGCTGCCCCTGTCCTTCGGCCTGCTGCGGGACGAAAGGAGCCTCATGCGCTGGCGAAGGGGGCTGCACACCGGCGTCCTCCTCGTCGGCCTGATAGTGCTCGCCGCTTTGAGCAAGTATTTCCTGTTAGGTTAAGACTATGTACGACATCCTTATAGTGGGCAACGGTCTGGCCGGCCTTTCCGCCGCCATCACCTGCGCCGAAGCGAAGGCCCGGGTCCTTCTTGTCAGCTCCAATCAGCCGGAACGCAGCCAGTCCGTGATGGCGGAGGGCGGCATCAACGCGGCCCTGGATCAAAAAGGGGAGGACGATTCTCCCGCCCAGCATCTGGCCGACACACTCCGCGCCGGCTGCGATCTGGCCGACGCGCAGGCGGTGGCGGGCCTGACGACCGCCGCGCCGGAGATCATCCGCTGGGCCGATCGGCTGGGCACCGTGTTCAGCAGGGACGAGGAAGGACGGGTGGATCAGCGCTGCTTCGGCGGGCAGAAAAAGAAGCGCACCGCCTACGCCAACGCCGGTATCGGCCGTCAGCTGATGGCGGCTCTCTCCCGCCAATGCCGCAAGCTGGAAAGCGAAGGCCGCATAGAGGTGCGGGAAGACCTGCGTCTGGTCAGTGCGGCCCTGGGCGACAGGGGCTGCTGCGGCGGGGTGTTCCGGAGGGTCGGCGGCGGCGAGCCGGAGGGTATCGCGGCGGAGGGCCTCATCCTCTGCTGCGGCGGGCCGGGAGGCCTGTTCGGCAACAACACCGGGTCCCTGCTCTCCGACGGCGCTGCGGCGGCCGCCCTGTTCAGCCAGGGTGCGGCCATGGCCGATCTGGAAATGATCCAGTACCATCCCACCACTGCAGCGGGGCCCGGCAAACGCCTGCTCATATCCGAGGCGGCCCGAGGCGAGGGCGGACGGCTCTTCACCTATAAAGAAGGCAAGCCCTGGTATTTCATGGAGGAATGGTTCCCCGAAGGGGGCAACCTGATGCCCCGGGACGTGGTCTCCCGCTCCATCTACAAGGTCGTGCGGGAACTGGGCCTGGGCGTGGAGGGCCGGGACGAGGTGCTGCTGGATATCTCCTTCCTCCCTAAAGAAGTACTGGACACCCGCCTGGCCGAGATCTGCCGCAACTGCCGCACCTTTTTAGGCGTCGATCCGGCGCGAGAGCCCATTCCGGTCTGGCCCGGCGTGCACTATTTCATGGGCGGCTTCTACGTGGGCGCGGACCATGCCTGCTCCATCCCGCGGCTCTGGGCCGCCGGTGAATGCGCCTGCCAGTATCACGGGGCCAACCGCCTGGGCGGCAATTCCACCCTGGGCGCCATCTACGGCGGCCGGGTGGCGGCAGAGTCGGCTCTCGGCGCTTCCCCCCTGTACAGCGCAGCCGAAAAGGAAGCCCTGCTGGAGCGGGAGGCCCGCCGTCAGAGTGAGCTTGCCGCCGCTTTTTCCGGACGCCTGCGCCCGCCCCGGCTCAGACAGGAGCTGCAGCAGGTGATGCGGGAGGGCATGGCCATCTTCCGCAGCGAGGAGCAGCTCGCCGCTGCCCTGGGCCGTCTGTACTCTCTGGAAGAAGAAGCACGGGGCCTCGCCGGCGGGGCGGAAGCCGCCGATTCCCTCACTTTGACCGGTCAGATGAGGCTTGCCCGGGCCATGCTGCTGTCCGCTCTGGCCCGCCGCGAAAGCCGCGGCGCCCACCAGCGCAGCGATTTTCCCGCGCGCGACGACGCCGGGTTCCGCTGCGTGACCGTGGCGCAGTACGGCGCGGATGGCAATATCAACGTCGGTTTTCGTCCTATCGGAGCAGACCCATGCAAGTGATCCTACGCGTTAAACGGCAGGCCGGCCCGGAAAGCAGGCCCTATTGGCAGGAATTCTCCTGTGAGGCGGGGCCGGATTCCTCTGTCCTCTCCCTGCTGGAGGAGATAAACTCCAGTTCGCCCCTGACAGACGCAGCCGGGGCGGAGGCCTTGCCCATCGAATTTGAAAGCGGCTGCCGCCAGATGGGCTGCGGCGCCTGCGCCATGCTGATCGACGGCTATCCGCGTCTCGCCTGCGCCACCTTCCTGCGCCAGCTTAAGCTGAAGGAGGGCGTTATAACCCTGGCGCCCCTGTCCAAATTCCCCCTGCTGCGGGACCTGCATGTGGACCGTGGCGTCTTGACGGAGGACGTGAAGCGCATGAAGCTGTGGCTGAACCATGACGCGGTGGTGGATAAAAAGGAGCTGCCCTACGCCTATCAGTCCGCCTCCTGCCTGATGTGCGGCTGCTGCGCCGAGATCTGCCCCAACTATCAGGCCGGCACGGCCGCGACCGGCTCCGCCTTTACCGGCGCGGCGGTTATGAACCAGGCTTACCGCGCCGCCAGCCAGTATCCGCCGGGAAAAGAGCGACGCCGCCTGCTGAAGGAAAACGTCGCCGCCGGACAGGGCCACTGTTCCCGTACCCTGTCCTGTCTCCGGGTATGTCCGCTGGAGCTGCCGCTGGACTATATCATCTCCCGGGGCAACCATATGTACCTGAAAAGCCTGTTCGAGCGAGATAAGAGCCATGAAAAATAGAACTGTCATCTGCCTGCTCGTCTGCCTGCTCTGCCTGTGCGTGTGTATCTTTTCCGCCTGCGGGGCGGAAGAATACCCCACCGGAGCCATGACCGACGACGCATCCCTCACCCTGACCTGGGGCGGGAAGGAGATCGTGCTGGACGCGGTGACCCTGGCCACCCTGGTCACCACTGAGCTGGAATATACCACTGTCGCTGAAGACGGCAGCGCGGAAGAGGCCGTCAGCGTAGTCTTCGACCTGCCCAAATATCTGGCGGGGGAGGGCTGGGACCTGGCCGCCTGCCGCACCTGGGTACTGACGGACCGGCAGGGCGCTGCTGTGTTCGTGCCCGCGGAGGAAGCGACGCAGGGCCTCTTTATCGGCATCACAGACGGGGCGGAGAACCTGGATTACCCGGTCAGCGTCATCCCGGAGGGCCCGGATAAGTGGCGGGTGTGGGAGCTGGCACGCATCGATTTCCGGCCGGAGAAAGCGGAGGCCCTGATCGCCGAAGCGGAACGGGCGGCGGAAGCGGAGCGGGACAGAGAGGCCCGGGACGCGGTGGAAGGCGTGCGCCACATCGCTTTGGCTCAGGGCATAGCGAACAGCGAGGGCCGCACTCTGGCTCAGCTGATCGAGGAGAACCTGGCTGAAATGCCCGCGGGCGAAGTCACGGTGCTTACGGATGAGGAAGAACGGTTGCAGCTCCCGCCGGAGCAGGTGCTGGATGCGGTTTACAGCGGGGACGGCACGGTCGTCGACGGGCATGATATAATGTGCCTGAGCTTTGGCCGGCAGGCCCTGTGGCTGGCCGGTCCGGTCTATCCGCCGGCCCTCTTCGACTGGTGCGGCATGATCGCGGCGGAGGATTACACCTTTTTCACCGCCAGCGGAGCCAACGTGAAGCTGGCCCCGGAGGAGCTGGAAAAGACGGTCATTTTGGAAAACGAGGCGGGCGGACTGACCCTGGTTCATGCCGGGGGCCAGCTGGAGGGGCTGATCTCCGTCAGCGCCGGCCGGCCTGTATTGGAGGAAAGCCTATGACGCGGGAGATACGCTGCGAGATCTGCGGCGGAAGATTGCAGGCGGAAGCGGGCGGCCGCTTCCTGTGCGAGGGCTGCGGCCTGATCTACAGCGCCAAACGCCTGCGGGAGCTGGCGGCGGCAGCCGATGGGGCCATTGATGAGACCGCGGAGGCCGACGCCCCTGCGGCGGCTGCGCCCGAGGACGCAGAAGCCGCGGCCGACGGGGTTCCTCTCACGGAAAAAGAGCAGCGGCTGCGGCAGCTGCGGGCGGAACAGCGGCGCCTGCTGGCGGAGATACGCCTGGCCGACGGCGTATTCGGCCCCTCCCGCCGCCGGGAGCTGTCGGGAAAGCTGCGCAAGGTGGAGCGGGAGATGGCCCGATTGCAGGGGCGCAAATGGCCATTCTTCTTCTGAATGCTCATATATTAGATTTTTTCATCCGGCCGCAAACTTGAACAAAGACGGGAAAAATGCTAAAATCACAGTATAGATAACCCGTCGGTACTGCAGTTTTTCTTTCGCGGCGTCGCTTTGGCTGCAGGAAGCGCGTCGTTTCCCGGAGGTCGCCCCTTGTATCATATCGACGATACGCTGATCTACGGCAACCACGGCGTCTGCCGCGTCACCGATATCGCAGAGCGGGATTTTTGCGGAAAAGAGAGCCTCTACTACGTTTTGGAGCCGGTGTTCGACCGCGGCTGCACTTTTTTCGTGGACGTGCATAACAGCGTCGCTGCCGCCCGCCTGCGGCCGGTGCTGGCGCCGGAGGAGGCGAAGCGGCTGATAGCCGCCATGCCCCGGGTCGAGGAGCAGTGGGACGACAATCCCCGGCAGCGCCGGGCCCTCTACAGCCGGATCATCGCCGGCGGCGACCGGCTGGAGCTGATCGGCCTCATCAAGGCCCTGTATGATTATGAGCAGCAGCAGATATCTGCCCGCAAAAAGCTGAGCTCCGGCGATGAGCAGAGCCTGCGGCTGGCGGAAAAGCTGATCGGGCAGGAGATCGCCCTTGCCCTGCGTATCCCGGCGGAACAGGCGACGGCCCGTATAAAAAGCCTGCTGGAGTAAATGACGACAGCAAAGCAAAGGCCCTCTCAGAAGAGAGGGCCTTTTTCGTGTCTGTGAGGAGAGCCTCCTCATTTTTTGCCGTAGGGCGTGTTTTTCAGGGGCAGGCTGTGCTCCAGCTGGCCGCTCCTGTGATAATAGGCGGCGATGACCGCGGCCGGGGTGGGGATGGAGGCGATCTCGCCCACGCCCTTGGCGCCGGCGGCCGGCAGCTTTTCCCGCTCCGCGTCGGGCAGGTCGTTGCTGACGATGAAGGTCTCTATGGGCGGCACCTGGGGGGCCCGCAGCAGGCCCAAAGTGCCGTATTTGGCGGTGGGCCGGCCTTCGTCCAGGGGGAAATCCTCGGTCAGGGCGTAGCCCAGGGACATGGTGACCCCGCCTTCGATCTGGCCCTCCACGCTTTTGGGGTTGATGGCCCGGCCTACGTCGTGGGCGGCGGCCACGGCGGCGATGCGGCCTTCCTCGTCCAGGGCCACGCAGTGGGTGGCAAAGCCGTAGGCCACGTGGAACACCGGGTCTTCCTTGATGGTGTTGAGGAAGTCCGTGGCCCCGCTGTATTCGCCGTAGTATTCGCGGCCGTTCAGGGCGGAAAGAGAGCCCGCTTCGTCCAGGGCCTCTTTCAGCCGGGTGGCCGCCACGCGGCAGGCTTCACCGGTGAACAGGGTCTGGCGGGAGGCGGTGGTGTTGCCGGAGTCCGGGGCGAGCCGGGTGTCGGGCCGGGCGTAGACGATATCCTCTTCGCTGAGGCCCGTCACGTGCATCACCATCTGCAGCAGCACCGTGCCCATTCCCTGACCGATGCAGGCGGCGGAGCTGTGGATGAAGACCTTGCCGTCGTGGACCAGCAGGCGGCAGCGGCCGATGTCCGGGATGCCCACGCCCAGGCCGCTGTTCTTCATGGCGCAGGCGACGCCGGCCCCGGGATGGGCGTCGTAAAAGGGCTTCACCGCCTCCAGCGTTTCGATCAGGGCGGTGTCCGGCCCGGCGGTCTGGCCGTTGGGGAACTTGTCCCCGGGCCGCACCGCGTTCTGATAACGTATCTGCCAGGGCGAGATGCCCACCTTTTCCGCCAGCAGGTCCAGGTTCAGCTCGGACACGGTGACGCTCTGGGTCACGCCGAAGCCGCGAAAGGCCCCGGCCGGCGGGTTGTTGGTGTAATAGGCCCGGCCGTCCACGTCCAGGTCGCTGTAGCGGTAGGGCCCGGAGCAGTGGGTGCAGGCCCGCTGCAGCACCGGCCCGCCCAGGGAGGCGTAGGCGCCGGTGTCGGAGACGATCTTGGCCTTCAGTCCGGTGAGCATGCCCTTCTCGTCGCAGCCGGTGGTCACCGTGATGTGCATGGGGTGGCGCTTGGGATGGATCTGCATGCTCTCGGCCCGGGTCAGCCGCACCTTTACCGGTTTCCCGGTAGCCCAGGCGAGAAGCGCGGCGTGATGCTGCACGCTCATGTCCTCCTTGCCGCCGAAGCCGCCGCCCACCATGGCCGCCTCAACCCGCACCTTTTCCGGGGCCAGGTCCAGCATGAGGGCCACTTCCTTTTGGGTCTGGTAGATGCCCTGATCGCCGGAGATCACGTGCACGCCCTCGCCCTCGGGCCAGGCCACGGCGCATTCCGGCTCCAAAAAGGCGTGCTCGGTGAAGGGCAGGCGGAATTCGGTGGTCACGGTATGGGCGGAGTGGGCCAGGGCGGCGTCCGCGTCGCCGTGGCGGATCCATTCGTTGGCCAGCAGATTGCTTTCGCTGCCCGCGCTCTCGTGCACCAGGGGGGCTCCCTCTGCCATGGCCTCCTCCGGCGAGAACACGGCGGGCAGAGGCTGGTAGTCTACTTTTATCAGGGAAAGGGCGGCGCGGACGCTCTCTTCGTTTTCCCCGGCCACCAGAGCCAGGGCGTCCCCGCGGAAGCGGGTGATCTCGCCTGCGGGGATCAGCACCGGGTAATCGTGGAACAGGTGGCCGATCATCAGGCTGCCGGGGACGTCCTCCGCGGTGAGCACGGCCGCGACGCCGGGGGCCTGTTTGGCCTCGGTCGTATCGATGGAAAGCACCTTCGCTCTGGGATATTCGGAACGCAGGGCCGCGCCGAAGAGCAGGCCCTCCATGGCGACGTCGTCGGTATACTGAGCCGTGCCGGCGGCCTTGGCGTAGGCGTCCACCCGGGTGAGGGACAGGCCCAGGTCGTGGCCCTCCGCCTGGTGCAGCTCCCGTTCGCCCCGCTTCACGGCGGCGGCCAGCAGCACGGCTTCCTCTATCTTTTTATAGCCGGTGCAGCGGCAGATATTGTTGCGCAGGGCCTGGCGTACCTCCTCCGGCGTGGGAGAGGGGTTCGCGTCCAGCAGGGCCTTGGCGCAGACTATCATGCCGGGGATGCAGAAGCCGCACTGCACGGCCCCGCTTTCGGCAAAGGCCCGGGCAAAGAGGTCGCGCTCCGCCGGGTCGAAGCCCTCCAGCGTTATGATCTGCGCGCCCTCCAGCCGGTCCGTCTTCAGGGCGCAGGCCTTGCGGGGCTGGCCGTCCACCAGAACGGTGCAGGTGCCGCAGGCGCCTTCGCTGCAGCCGTCCTTCACCGAGGTCAGGCCCAGGTCGTCGCGAAGAAAGCGCAGCAGTCTTTTGTTTTCGGGGGCGGCAACGGTTTGGCCGTTCACCGTAAAGCTGGTCATTTCGGGTCCTCCTTCAGTCTTCCGCAGGAAGACGCTTAGAGCAGGTAAGAGTAGTCGCGGTACACGGCGCGGACGAGTTCGGCCAAGCCGGAGTCCAATTCGGCGTCGTCGCCGGTGAGATCGAGGTCGCAGATCTCGCCGTCCAGCCGCAGCCGCACTATGGGCTGTTGTTTATCCAGCGGCAGGAAGCCCTGGTTCTCGCTGTCGTTGAAGTCTTCTTCGCTGCCGAACAGGGTGAATTTGTCCCTGTAGGGGCCGCCCTTGTAAGGGCAGAAGGAGGCGCAGTTGCCGCATTCGTTGCACAGCCGGTCCAGATGCAGCACCTGGGGGCCGATGGGGGTCTCGATGACGGCGTTGGCCCGGTTGGGGCAGACGGAGACGCAGTTTTCGCAGATACTGTCGCAGGCCAGGCAGTCTTCGCCGCAGGCGGCGCCCAGCTCGCATTTGCGCTTTCTTGCTTCGCCTGCCGGCAGATAGGCCGCGCCGGGGATGCTGTAGGCGTGGGCGCTGCCCGTGATGGCGGCGGCCGCCTCCAGGGCGTCGGCGATGGCTTCCACCACCGTGGCCGGGCCCCGTTTGGCGTCGCCCAGGGTGAACAGGTGGTCCGCGTCAAAGGATTCATTGTAGGCCGCGGCGACGGCAGGATCGGCGGCCGCGCCCAAAGCGGCGATGACCGTGTCCGCCGGGAGGGTGACGGTCTTCTCCGTCTCCACGGGACGGCGGCGGCCGGAAGCGTCGGGCTCGCCCAGCTCCATAACGCGGCACAGCAGGGAGCCGTCAGTCTGGCTGATGGGGTTCAGCAGCTCCCGGAATTCGACGCCCTCGCTTAAAGCCAGCTCTAATTCCTCTTCCGCCGCCGGCATCTGGGCTTTGGTGCGGCGGTAGACGATGCTGACCCGCTCCACGCCCTGGGCCCGTCTGGCGGCCCGGGCCGCGTCCATGGCGGTGTTGCCGCCGCCGATCACGGCCACGCTCTTT
>CAMZIS010000006.1 GCA_947307285.1 uncultured Peptococcaceae bacterium
GCCTTTGCCGGCTGCTCCAGTCTGAGCGAGGTGGCGTTCGCGGACGATTCCCGCCTGACCAGGCTGGGCCCCTCCGTGTTCCGGGAATGCGCCGGCCTGCATGAGATCAACCTGCCCGACAAGGTGGAGAGCCTGGGCGAGAACTGCTTTTACGCCAGCGGCCTGCTGGAGCTGACCCTGCCCGCCGCTTTGACCCTGCTCGACCAGGGCGCGCTGAACAACTGCCCCGTGCTGGAAACGGTGAACGTGAACACGGCCATGACCGACCTGGGGCTGGTGCCCTTTTACCGCTGCCCGAAGCTGACCGCCATCAACGTGTCCGGCGACAATCGCAGGTACAGCTCCTATGACGGCCTGCTCTACGACAAGGGCTGCGCCATCTTGCTGCGCTGCCCGGAAGCCAGGGAAAGCTGCGACTTTGCTCCGGAAATGATCGCCGTGGGCGAACGGGCCTTTTATAACTGCGCGAAAATCAGCAGCGTCGATCTGCCCGACGGCCTGACCGCCCTCTACCGGGAGGCCTTCGCCTTCTGCCCCAGCCTCAGCTACGTCTATCTGCCCGCGTCTGTGGACCAGATCGACAGCCGCGCCTTTGTGTACTGCGGCTCCCTGGAGCGCATCGCTCTGGCGGACGGCAACAAGTCCTTCCGTCTGAGCGGCGACATGCTGCTTTCCGCTGACGGCGCCACCCTGATCTGCTGCCCGCCGGCCTCCGGCGCGGGGCGCAGCGGCGGCGTGATGCGCCTGCCCAAGGGTGTGACCACCGTGGCCGAGGGGGCCTGCGTGGGCTGCCACATGAGCGGCCTCATCTGCAGCGGCGTGAAGGAGATCGGCGCCTCCGCCTTTGCCGACTGCTCCTCCCTCAGCTCCGCCGTGCTGCCCGAATCGGTGACCTCCATCGGCTACGGCGCCTTCAACGGCACCTCCGATCTGGTCATCTACTGCAAGGCCGGCTCCTATGCCGAGGAATACGCCAAGACCGCCGGCTATCAGGTGCAGAAACTCAACGATTTCGTGATGAATATATTCAACTAAGTCTGGAACAGACTTTGTCCCCCGCGGAAAGGAAAGCCATGTCCCCTGCCTACGCCCCCCTGCTCCATCCTCTGGACAGCATCGACAACCTGCGCGACCTGGGCGGCCGCCCGGCTGCCGACGGCCGTCCCGTCAAAAAAGGGCTGCTGTTCCGCAGCGCCGAGCTGAGCCATGCCAGCCGGGAGGACCTGGACTTTCTGGAACGGGCGGGCATTGCCGTCGTGGTCGACCTGCGGGATGCGGACGAGCGGGAGGCCCGGCCGGACCGGCTGCCTGCCGGCGCGGAGTACCATCATCTGCCGGTGCTGCCCCTGCGCTGGGCCCGGGAGGACGTGCCGGACAGCCCCATGCTGCCCCAGCTGTGGCGCAGCGACGTGCACCGCTTTTTCGTGGTCTTTTACCGCATCCTGGCCAGCAGCGAGGAGACGGCGGACATGTACGCCTCCTTTATCCGTCTGCTGCTGCTGCGGCGTCCGGTGCGGCCTACCCTTTGGCACTGCACTCAGGGCAAGGACCGGGCGGGCATCGCCTCCATACTGGTCCACACGGCCCTCGGCGTGTCCTGGGAGGGCTGTCTGGAGGATTATTTCCTCACCAACCGGATGATGCGGCCCCGGCTGGAAGAACAGCTGGCGGCCTGCCGGACCAAAGAGGAAGAAAAATACTTTTGCCAGCGGGAGCTGGTGCAGGAGGACTGCATCGAAGCCTGGCTGACGCGGCTGACCCAGAAATGGGGCGGGCTCCCTCAGTATCTGCATGACGGATTGAAGCTCGGCGACGCCGAGCTGGAGCAGCTGCGTGACCTGTATCTGGAATAAATGCAAGCGTAACATATAATTCTTAGCAACGGAGCACAGCGCGGTGACTGACAAAGAAGCGAAACCGGCGGAGCAGACCCCGAATCCGGGGGAAGCGGCCAAGACCAGCTACAAAATAAATATGACCCTGACCCGCAAGGGCCGCAACCGCCTGATCTGGCTGGGCCTGGTCATCGGCGCGGTCTCCGGCCTGACCGCCGTGGCCTACCGTCTGGCCCTGCAGGGGCTGGAACGCCTGCGTGCGCAGGTCATCCCCGGTCTGGACGACCCCTGGTCGATCTTCTTCTACTTTGCCGTCCTGCTCATACTGGGGCTGATCGTCTGCCTGCTGGTGAAGAGCGAGCCCCTGATCAAGGGCAGCGGCATCCCCCAGGTGGAAGGCCAGCTGCAGGGCTATTTCAACCCCCGCTGGCTGCGGGTGCTGCTGAAAAAATTCGCGGGCGGCTGCCTGTGCATCCTGGGCGGCCTCTCCCTGGGCCGGGAAGGCCCCTCCATCCAGCTGGGCGCTTTGGCCGCCCAGGGCCTGACCGAAAAGCTGAACCTGTCCCGCACCGATCAGCGCTATCTGCTGACCTGCGGCGCCTGCGCCGGGCTGGCCGCGGCCTTCAACGCGCCTCTGGCCGGGCTGATGTTCGGGCTGGAGGAGATCCAGAAAAACTTTTCCTCCCGGGCCATTTTTCCCGCCCTCATCGCTTCGGTCACGGCGGACGTGGTGTCCAAGCTGTTCTTCGGCACCGGCGCGTCCTTGTGCATCGCCCTGCCCACCGACGCCCTGCCCCTGCAGTTCTACTGGCTCTATCTGCTGCTGGGGCCGCTGATGGGCCTGTTCGGCGCTTTTTACAACAAGGTCCTGTTCGGCCTGCAGAAGGCCTACCGTCTGGGGCCCTGGCCGGAATGGCTCCAGCCCATGCTCCCCTTCGTGCTGGCCGGTGTGCTGGCCCTGTTCCTCCCGGAAGTGCTGGGCGGCGGCCACGAGCTCATCACCGGCATGGCGGCGGAAAGCTTCACCCTGCGCATGCTGCTGATATTGCTGGTGGGCAAATTCGCCTTTTCCATGCTCAGCTTCTGCTCCGGCGCGCCGGGGGGCATCTTCTTCCCCCTGCTGGTCCTGGGCGGCCTGGTCGGCACCATCTTCGGCTACGCCGCCGTGGCCCTGGGCCTGCCGCAGGAAATGGCCCTGCGCTTCATGCTGCTGGGCATGGCGGGCATGTTCGCCGCCGTGGTGCGGGCGCCCCTGACCGGCATCATCCTGGTGCTGGAAATGTCCGCTTCCCTGACCCAGCTCATCGGTCTGGCACTGGTGGCGGGTCTCAGCTGGCTCACCGCGGACCTGCTGGGGGCCCGGCCCGTCTACGAACAGATGCTGGACAATCTTACCGCTTCCCTGCCGAAGGACGCGCCTGCCGGCAAAAAAGAGGAGCAGAGCATCATCGAGATCACCCTGCCCTACAAGAGCGCCCTGGTGGGCAAGCGGGTGCGGGACATCCCCTGGCCCGGTCAGGTGCTGGTGGTCTCCATCATCCGCGGCAACAAGCAGATCATGCCCAAAGGCGACACGGTGATGGAAAGCGGCGACGTGCTGGCCGTGGCCTGCTACGCCGGGGAGGAGATGCTCATCCGCTCCGCCATCGACGATATCACCAACTGGGCCAATTTCCGGGAGGGCAAGCTGTGAGCGAAGTCGTGGCCCGTCTGGGCGCGGGCGAAAAAGAAGTGCAGCTGCAGCGCAGCCTGATCGACAATGAGTGGCAGTACGAGCTCATCGTCAACGGCGTATTCATCATGGCCTCCTACAACGCCCTCTCCTCCATCGAGCTGGCCCGTCTGCCCCTG
Organism: uncultured Peptococcaceae bacterium; assembly: GCA_947307285.1. Lineage (GTDB taxonomy): Bacteria > Bacillota > Dehalobacteriia > UBA4068 > UBA4068 > CALXSV01. Next base: position 3,687 of record CAMZIS010000006.1, read on the forward strand.
AGCGAGCAGGACTGGCAGGGCTGCCGTCCCGAGGTGCTGGTAGCGGGCCTGGGTCTGGGCTACACGGTACGGGAGGCCTGCAGTTTTTCCAACGTGGGCCGCGTCGACGTGGTGGAGTTCAACGAAAACGTGGTGGCCCTGAACCGGGGCCCTTTGACGGAGATAAACGGCGACTGTCTGGCCGACCCCCGGGTGCGCGTCTTTGAACAGGACTTTTTCGACTATATCGGCTCCTGCCGGGATAAATATGACCTGATCTGCATGGATATCGACAACGGCCCCATGCAGCTGGCCCGCGCGGAGAACAGCCGCGTCTATCTCAGCGGCTTTTTCCGCCGCGTGAGGGACCGGCTGCGCGTGGGCGGCATGTTCTGGGTCTGGTCCTGCAGCGAGAGCCTGCCCCTGCTGCAGAACATGGAAAGAGCGTTCGACCAGGCGGGGGAGCGGGTGATCTTCGAGGAAGTCATGGGCAAGTCCACGCCCTATTACCTTTACTGGGGCCAAAAGGCATGAACTGCTTTACGGTGGAAAGCGGCCCTTACCGGGCCCAGGTCATCGCGCCCAGGGACGGGGCAAAGCTGCCGCTGCTCTACCTGCACGACGCCTGCCCCGCTCCGCAGCGGGTGCGCTCCCTGCTCAGCTCCCGCCTGACTCTGGTCCGCGTCAGCGGCCTGGACTGGTACCGCGACATGACGCCCTGGCCGGCGGACCGGGTGTTCGCTGACGGGGAAAACTACGGCGGCGGAGCGGCGGAATATCTGGCCCGGCTCACCGAAGATATCATGCCCAAAGTCGAAGCGGGCCTGGGCTTCACGCCGGTAAAGCGGGGCCTGGCCGGCTATTCTCTGGCCGGACTGTTCAGCCTGTGGGCCTTTTACCAAACGGATATCTTCGATCTGTGCGGCTCCATGTCCGGCTCCCTCTGGTTCGACGGCTTCCAGCGTTTCATGGAGCGCGAGCCCCTGCGGAAGCTGCCGGAGCGGCTCTACCTCTCCCTGGGCGTGAAGGAAAAGGACTGCCGCAGCCCCCAGGTGAGCCGGGTGCAGGAGATAACGGAAAAGACGGCCCTCCGCTTCCGTGAGCTGGGCACGGAGGTGTGCTGGCAGCTCCAGCCCGGCGGCCATACCAGCCAGGTGGACAAGCGGATAGCTGAGGGCCTGAGCTGGCTGGCCGCTAATTAGGCCGCTGAAGGCGACCTAATTAGGCGAGTTTGCCCGGCAATAAATTGCGGGCAAACGTCGCGGGTCCGTACTTATGTCAAGGTACGGCAGCATGGCGCAATGCGCCGCTTCAGACAATAAAAACAGGAGCAGGCTTTCGCCTGCTCCTTTCGCATTTAAGCAGCTATTCCTTTATCAGCCAGGGCAGGCTCATATCCCACCAGGCCAGCTGCCTGGCGTCCCGGCGTATCTCGGTGATAGCCCGCCGGGCGGCGACCCGCTCCGATAAGACCTCGCTGTCGTCGGCCAGCCGCTGCAGGGCCGGTATGGCCGCCGGAGACAGTTCGTCGCTGAGATATTGTACGTCCACCTGCTCCAGCTCGCCCGCCAGATAATGATCCACGTTGTACTCGGCCACCAGCTTATCCACGCCGCAGTAATTGAAGGCCAGCCATGAGGCCAGGGTCACCGCCAGCAGCAGCCGGTAGATCTTCGTCTGCGGCCGCCACAGCTTGAGGGCGGCCAGCAGGATGGCCAGAGCGATGACGGCCATGCCCCACAGGGTGGTGAGCCGCAGCACGCTCAAACCGAAGGCCCGGATGTAGAGGGTCATGCGCCAGAGGGCGGAGACCAGTATCACGCAGGTCGAGGCCAGCAGCAGGCTGCCGTTGAGTCGCAGGGAGAGCTGCTCCGGCCAGGCCCGCCGGGCCAGCAGCAGCAGGGCCAGGTTCAGCACCGCCACGGCCACCAGCTGGAAGAAGCCGCTGCGGGCGTATTCGGCAAAGCCGCCGCGGATGGCCGCCGTCTCGTTGCCGCCGAAGAGGACGGCGAACTGGATGAACACGAACAGCAGATAGACGGCGTTGAGCAGCAGGAGCGCCACGTTCCAGGAGAGCAGAGGCAGCCGCCGGGACGTTTCGCGGCGGGTCAGGGGACGGGGCGGCTGGTTCAGGCTGTAAAGCAGGGAGAAGCCGCACAGGCCCACCACCAGCGTGCGCAGGACGATCCAGCCCACCCGGCCCAGGCTCAGGGTCTGCAGCCAGTCGCCGAGGTCGGTGAACAGGGAGCCGAACACCGCGTCCGCCGAGGCCAGCAGGACCATGACTACGGCCAGCAGGGGCAGGGCCAGCAGCAGGCCCGTGAGCAGGGCCCCGCCTTTGCGGCTTTTGAAAGCCTCTACCCGGGACAGGGCGGCGAAGGGCCTGAGCGAAAAGCGGAACAGATTGGGGAACAAGCGGCGCAGGGTCTGGGTGAGGGCCGTGCCCTCCCAGGGCGAGCCGTTGCTGAGGCCGGCCAGGGAAAACAGGGTCAGGGGCACCACTCCCAGGCAGACCAGATAGTTCAGCCTTTTCAGCAGGGGGTCGCCCAGCAGCGTATAGCTCAAAGCCAGGGCCGCGTAGGCCGCGATCATCAGGTACTGGCCCCGGGAATAGGGGCGGCGGCCCAGATAGAGCAGGGAGGCGGCCAGGCCCCCCAGCAGGAACAGGGTGAAGCCTATTCCCGGCCGGGCCAGCCAGCAGCGGGCCGGCAGGGAGCGGGACATGTCGAAGCAGTGGCAGAACAGGGCGGCCAGTGCAAAACAGGCCAAGAGCAGCAGCCAGTCCCGCCGGGTGAAGGCGGGCCGGGGCTTGGGCTCCGGGGCTGTCCACACGGTCTGCGGCGCCGGATATGCTTTATTCAAACTGGTCATCTTCATCATCCTCCCGCCATTCCAGGATATCCCCGGGCTGGCATTGCAGCGCGCGGCAGATGGCGCCCAGGGTGGAAAACTTGATGGCCCGGGCCTTGCCGTTTTTCAGGATCGATATATTGGCCATGGTGATGCCCACCTTTTCCGACAGCTCGGTGACGCTCATCTTGCGCCGGGCCAGCATCACGTCCAGATTGACTATTACCGACATAAGTCCGTCCCTCCTATATGGTCAGGTCCTGGTCCTGCTTCAGATCGGCGGCTTTTTTCACCAGATGGGAGAGGCAGGCGCAGGCCACGGACAGGCAGACTCCGACGAAGGACAGGGCCAGCAGCACCAAAACGGTGTAGGGCTTGACGGAGGTGACCGCGTTGAGCACGGGCAGGGCCAGCAGATAGGCCACGGCGTCGACACAGGCCAGCCAGGACATATATTTCAGCCGCCGGGCGTTTTCCGGGCTGAAGGACTGATCCCGGCCGATGCTGGCGAACATGCGCCAGGCCAGCCCCAGGGCCGCGTAGACCGCAGCCAGGGTGAGGAGGAAGAAGATGAGCCAGGGCAAAAACAGCCCGCTCTGCCCCCGTTCCTGACACAGCTGATAGCCGTAGCGCACCAGCCAGGCGCTGATGGCCGCGCCTGCCGCCGCCACCAGGGCCACCAGCAGCCGCAGCATTTGGGACAAGCTTTTCTGATTCATGGGCATACCTCCTTTTTCTGGCCACAGGATAACACGGTGAAAACTAAATGTCAATAATTATTTATCGAAATTCAATAAATATTTTCTGAAATTCATAAAACAGAGCCCGCTTTTGTCCACGCTGCGTCTTGTATTGGCGGCCTCTTTTTGTTATAATGAGGCCACGTCATCAACGGAGGATGAGCCATGAAACGGCTGTTGATAATAATACTGCTCCTGTCTTTGCTGGGACTTCCCGCCTGCGGCCTGTTCGGCCCCGGGGAAGAGGAGATATCTGAGATCGCGGTCTGTCTGGGGCCGGACCCGCTGAGTCTGGACCCGCAGGTTAACGGCGCGGACCGGGCCGGGTCTGCGGGCACGTACAGCCTGCACCTGTTCGAAGGCCTGATGAGATACGCGCCCGGCACGGCTGCTGCCGGCAGCGACGCCGATATGCTGTCCGTGACTCTGGAGCCGGGGCAAGCCGCCTCCTATGAAGTATCCGAGGACGGTCTGACATGGACCTTCCACCTGCGGGACGATATATTCTGGAGCGACGGCTCTCCGGTGACCGCCGCCGATTTCGTCTTTGCCTGGCAGCGGCTGGCGGACCCGGCCAACGCTTGCCCGGACAGCCGTCTGCTTGCCGGCGTGGTGGCCGGCGCCTCCGCCATTTTGGCGGGAGAAGCGGAGCCCGCCTCGCTTGGCGTGGCCGCCCCGGACGATAAAACCTTCACCGTCACCCTGGAGCGGCCCTTCCCCCGTTTCCCGGAGCTGACCGCAAAACCGGCCCTCTGTCCCCTGCCCGCAGCGGCGGTGAAGGAATGGGGCCCGGAGTGGGCAACGGCAGACCGTCTACTTGACGACGGCAGCATCCTCACCAACGGCGCCTTCCGGCCGGAGCAGTGGCAGGAAGGCTCGCTCGCTCTGGTGCGGAACGAATACTATTATGATACGGAAAATCTTGTCCCGGACGCGCTGACCTTCCATTTCCGCGATAGCGAGGCAGAGGTTTTGCAGCTGTTCGAAAACGAAGAGTGCGGCTTCATCCGGGGCTTCCCCACGGCAGCCGCGGCAGAGCTGGCCGCCGCGGGATGCTGCTTCGACCTGCCCCGGCCCGGCCAGTGCGTGCTCCAGTTCAACTGCGAGCGTCTGCCGGACTGGCGGCTGCGGGCGGCCGTCGCCCTGGCCGTGGATAAGGAAGCCCTTGCCCGCGACGTATTGCGGGGCGGGCAGACCCCGGCCCCCAGCCTGATCGACCCCTTCAGCCTCGGTGAGGACGGAACACCTTTCCGTCAGAGCAGCGAGGACGTGATGTACGCCATGCTTGCCGCCGCCTATCCCGAGGCGGACCTGACGACCGACACAGGCCGGCGGGAGCTGGCGGCAGACCTGCTGCAGCAGGCTCAGTCCGCGGGCTTTGACCCCTCCGCTCCCCTCACGCTCATCAGCGGTCAGGGGGCGGCGCCCCAGGCCGTGGCCGACGCGGTGCGGGACGACGTGTACGCAGTTTTAGGCCTCACCGTCGAAGTGATCCAGCTCACGCCGGAGGCCTTTGAACAGGCCCTGCAAAGCGGGGAATTCGATCTGGTCCGCCTGGTCTGGCAGGACGAGTACGCCGAGCCCCTGTTTTATCTTGACGCCTTCACCGTGGAGAGCGCCTACAACTTTGCCCGCTGGGACAGCCCGAGCTACGACAGCCTGCTGGATCAGGTGAAAGCCGCGGCGGGCCCGGAGCGGGACGCTCTGCTGCATCAAGCGGAGCAGGCCCTTTACAAGGCGGGAGCCTTCCCTTGCCTGCCCCTGTACGATTTCGGCTGCCAGTATGCCATGCAGGGGATGACGGGCGCGGCCTACGCGCCGGGCGTGGGCTTCCTTTTCCATCAGGCCCGGCCCCTGCCCGAGGAGGAGGAAGAATGAAAGGCCTGCTCATCTTCGATCTGGACGGCACCCTGCTGGACACCCTGGACGATCTGGCGGCCAGTCTGAACTATGCCCTGACCTGCTGTGGCCTGCCGGCGCGCAGCCGGGACGAGGTTCAAAGCTTCATCGGCAACGGCGTGCGTCTGCTGGTGCGGCGGGCCCTGCCGGAAAGCGCGGACGCGGAAACGGAACAGCGGGTGTTCGCCGCCTTTGCCGAGCAATATCACGAGCACTGTGCCGACCTGACCCGGCCCTATGCGGGCGTCGAGGATATGCTGCGGCAGGTGCGGCAGGCGGGCTTCGCCACGGCGGTGGTTTCCAACAAATCCCACCGCGAGGTGCAGACCCTGTGCGAGCGCTTTTTCCCTGGCCTGCTGGATATGGCGGCGGGCGAACGACCGGGCCTGGCCCGCAAGCCCGCGCCGGACCTGCCCCGTCTGGTCCTGGAAGAGCTGGGATTCCGGCCGGAGCAGGCCTGCTATATCGGGGATTCTCCGGTGGATATCGAGACCGCGGTGAACGCCGGTACGGACTGCGTCTGCGTGAGCTGGGGCTTCCGCAGCCGCCGGGAGCTTATCCGGGCCGGGGCCGCCCGCATCGCCGACAGCCCGGCCGCGCTTGCGGCCCTGCTTGTGGCGGAGCGGAACTGAAAATCGTTCCGCCGGCGTACTCTTGTTGCGCGGCTCGCTTCGTGATATAATTCTTGTATAGGCCGCATCCGTCGAAATATTAATATTTAGTTATTTTTTTCGTACTGCGGCAGGATTTATACCATATATAGTTAAATACTCAATGATCTGCCGCCGCGCGCGCACCGTGTGCGGCAAACACGCAAAACAGGCAGTTTTTCGATAAAACGGCGCCCGCCGGGCCCTTCCCATTCAGGGGGTAGATAAATGAGCACTCAGGAAATTGTTCCCCGCCACCGCAACCGTAAAAAACGTCATCCGCTGCTGATCCTGCTGTCCATCCTGCTGGCCATGGCCCTGATCGTGGCCGTGCTGGCCACGGTCTACGTGCTGCATCTGGCCTCCACCCTGCCGGAGATCACCATCGAGGACCTGGAGACGGCCCAGACCAGTTATGTGCTGGATCAGGACGGCGGCCGCATCGCCACCCTCCACGGCGGCGAAAAGCGCATCATAGTGGAGCTGGACGAGGTGCCGCAGCATTTGAAGGACGCCATCATCGCTTCTGAGGATTTCCGCTTCTACCAGCATAAGGGCGTGGATATCCGCGGCATCGGCCGCGCTTTGGTGGTGGACCTCAAGGATACCATCGCCAATCATTCCCTCACCTTTACCCAGGGCGCGTCCACCCTCACCATGCAGCTGGTCAAGAACGTGGTGGAGGAAACGGAAAAGACCCTGCCCCGCAAGATCAAGCAGGCCCTGCTGGCCCTGGAATTCGAAAAGCACTACACCAAGGACCAGATCCTTTACTACTACATCAACGAGATCTATCTCGGGCCCCAGGTCTACGGCGTGGAGACGGCTGCTCAGTACTATTTCAACAAGCACGCCTCCGACCTGACCATGGCCGAATCCGCCACTCTGGCGGCGGTGCTGCGGGCCCCGGGCTACAACAATCCCTACACCAACCCGGAGAACGTGGTGCCCGTCAGAAACGCCATCCTCAACCGCATGGTGGACTATGATCCCAGCTACGCCATGGAAGCGGAGGAGGCCAAGAGCGAACCGCTGGTCGTTTCCACCGCGGCGGAGGAGCAGCCCACCTACGAATATCCCTGGTTCACCGACGCGGCCATCGACGAGGCCATGGACATCCTGGAGAGCCTGGGCATGGATCCCTCCAAGGTCTATACCGGCGGCCTCAGCATCTACACCACCATCGACCGCAACGTGCAGGAAGCCATGGAGCGGGCCTACGCCGACCCCTGGAACTTCCCGGAGAGCTACACCGGCGATATCGTTGAAAGCGCCATGGCCATCGTTGACCCCTACACCGGCGCCATCCGCGGACTGGTGGGCGGCCGTCAGTACGAGACCCGCCGCGGCTTCAACCGGGCCACCGACATGCAGCGTTCCTCCGGCTCCACCATCAAGCCTCTGGTCTGCTACGGCCCGGCTCTGGACCTGGGCTACAGCGCCAACTACGTCATCAACGACTCCCCGGTGAGCTACGGCAGCTGGTCGCCCCAGAACGACGACCTCTCCTACATGGGCCGCATCACCCTGCGCACCGCTGTCATGTATTCCCGCAACGTGTGCGCGGTCAAGCTGTTCAACGAGATCGGCGTCTATACCGGCTGGAGCTACGCCAACCAGATGGGTCTGGACCTGACCGAAAACGACATCAACCTCTCCCTGACCCTGGGCGGCATGACCTACGGCGTCAACCCGCTGCAGATGGCGGCGGCCTTCGCCACCTTTGCCAACAGCGGCGTCTATACCAAGCCTTACTGCGTCACCCGCATCCTGAACAGCCGGGGCCAGGAGATCTACACCGTGCAGCCCGAGACCACCCAGGTCTTCTCCCCTCAGGCCGCCTACCTGATGACCGACATCCTGATGGACGCGGTCAACATGGGCACCGGCACCCAGGCCAAGATCGGCGGCTGGCAGACCGCGGGCAAGACCGGCACCAACGGCCTGCCCTCCGGTAAGGACGACCCGGACTACTGGGGTGTTTCCGGCACCAAGGACGCCTGGTTCTGCGGCTACACGCCGCGGCTGGCCGGCGCCGTGTGGATGGGCTACGACGAAAAGAAGGACGACAACGGCAACCTGCAGTATCTGAGCAACATCTACGGCGGCACTTATCCCGCCCGCCTCTTCCGCACCGTCATGAGCGACGCCCTGGTCTACTACGATATGGCCTATTTCCAGAATCCCGGCGGCATCCCCAGCTCCGAATTCTACAACATCGGCGGCGGCGGCAGCCTGGACGACGGGGACGAGGACAAGAAGGACGACGAGAAGAAGGACGACGAAAAGAAGGACGACGAGACCAAGCCGGACGATGGGACCGAGCCTACGCCCGATCCCGAACCCACGCCCGATCCGGAGCCCACGCCCGATCCCGAGCCCACGCCTGATCCCGAGCCCACGCCTGATCCCGAGCCCGATTCGGGCGATGAAGGCGATTTCCAGGGCTGGTGGGACAGCGACGACAGCTGGTGATAAAGACCCGCGACCGAATTGAAAAAGAGCCGGAGCGTTCGCTCCGGCTCTTTCTTTCGTCTGCAGTCACTTTTTCTTCAGTATCATCTTCAAGCCGAAGCCGGCGATGAGCAAGCCCACGATCACGTTCAGCGCGGCGGAGACGGTCGGCGGGATGAAGCTGCGCAATACCGTCCCCAGAAGCGCCACCGCCGTAAGGAAGAGCAGGGTAGCCGAGACCGCTCCGGCGGAAAAGACCGTAAGCTGTCTGCTTTGCAGGCCCTCCTCCACGATCTTCGCCGTGAGCACGCTGCCCCAGAAGACCACGGTCAAAGGGTTGGACAGGGTGAGTATCAGGCCCTGCAGGAACAGGCTGCCCGCCGGAGCGTTCACGCTGAGGCCCGGGATAAAGCTGTATCCGAAGGGCCCCAGGGCGATGTTCAGACCGAACAGCAGCAGCACCGCGCCGCCGATCAGCGGCACCAGCCTCCTCGCGCCCTCCCTTTCCAGCAGCTTGCCCGCGCCCAGACCGGCCAGAGCGATATAGAAAGCGTCCACCAGGGCGATGGCCAGCACCAGGGAAAAGGCGGGGAAGAAGCCGGAGCTCTGGGCAGTGTTGAACACCATGAGACACATGGGCCCGATGGCCAGCTGCAGCAGCATGCCGAAACGCAGGCCCTCGCCATAGCTCTTCACCTTTACCCCTCCCCTCCGCGCGGATAATTAATGTACATTATAGCACGGGAAAAAACAGCGGTCAAACGGAAAGAGCCGGAAGCATTCCGGCTCTTTTGTTTAGCGATCGCGTGGCCGCGTCAGCCTTTTTTCCGCAGGCGTTCCAGGCACAGCAGGCAGCTCAGGATAAAGACGAAGATCACGCCAGGTTCAGCTTTTTATCCAGCAGCCAGCGGGTGATGAGGAAGAACACCGCGCAGGCCGCCAGCATGGCCACATTGGCTCCCGCCAGCACGGACCAGCCGGGGATATTGTCCACGCTGAAGCTCAGATTGGCCAGGGCGCCCAGTTTGAAGAGGCCGAAGGCTCCGGCCACGCCCAGGATCTGCAGGACCAGCTGGATGATGATGAACGCGCCCACTGAGGCCAGGAACTTGTGCTCGTTGAAGGTCTGGCCGATGGCCATGCACATATAGCAAAAGAGGATGAAGGCCGCCAGCGCCAGCAGCATCAGCAGGATGAAGCCCGCAGTCTCCCCGTTGGGTATGCGGATAGGCGCGCCGCCGGAGAAAAAGTTTTGCAGGATGACCACCAGGAAGCACAGCAGAGAGCTGCCGATAGTCCAGCACATGGCCGGGATCAGCTTGGCCAGGATGTTCTGGCCCGTGGTCACGGGCAGGGTGAACATGAGATAGCCCTCCTGGCCCAGCAGGTTCTTGTAAAAGCGGCTCACCAGCACCACCACCGTGGTAATGACCAGGCCGAAGGCGGCCACCACGTAGATCAGTCCCACCATGAAGGTGAGGAAGCTCACGCCCCTGGCGTCGTCGGGCAGGGCCCGCAGCAGCAGCATGAGGCCGGCCAGGATGGCGATGGCCGCATAGATGGGCAGGAACAGTCGGGCGGTGGCCCGGAATTCGTATTTCAACAGCTTGCCTAACATCTGAACACCTCCCTGAACAGGGCGTCCAAAGACTTGCCGCTTTGCTCCCGCAGCTCGTCCACGCCGCCCTCCATGACGATACGCCCCTCCTTAAGGAAGAGAACGTGATCCAGCACCGGCTCCACGTCGTAGATGAGATGGGTGGAGATGAGAACCGTGGATTCCGGATGATAATTGCCGATGATGGTATTGATGATGTATTCTCTGGCCGCCGGGTCCACGCCGCCGATGGGTTCATCCAGCAGGTAGAGTTTGGCGCGGCGGCTCATGACCAGCACCAGCTGGACCTTTTCCCGGGTGCCCTTGGACAGGGTGGACAGGCGTGCCTTCTCGTCCACCTTCAAGTCGCGGATCAGGCTGAAGGCCGCTTCCCGGTCGAAATCTGCGTAAAAGTCGGCGTACATCTCCACGATGTCGCTGACCCGCATATTGTCGTTGAGGTAGGAAGTGTCGGGCAGATAGGCCACCTTGCTGCGGCTTTCCGGGCCCGGCTTTTCGCCGTCGATCAATATCTCACCGGCAGTGGGCTTGATCAGGCCGCAGGCCAGCTTCATCAAAGTGGTCTTGCCGCTGCCGTTGGGGCCCAGCAGGCCCACGATGTGACCGGGGGCGAGTCTCAGGTCCAGACCGGACAGGGCCACGTTCCGACCGAAGCTGCGGGTAAGGGACCGCGCTTCCAGCAAATACGGGCTATGCTCACTCATTGGTTATCAACTCCTTTATCTGCGGCCAGCTCCAGAGCCTGCTCCGTGGTGAATCCCAGCTCCGCCATGCGGGAGAGGAAATTGTCCACGTGGACCCGGGCCAGACGGCGTTTCTCGTTTTCCAGCAGCTCCAGATCGTCGGTAACGAAGCGGCCGCTGGTGCGCTCCGTCCTCAGCAATCCCCGGCCCTCCAGCTCGGCCATGGCCCGCTGCATGGTGTTGGGGTTCACCCGGGCCTCCGCGGCCAGCTCCCGTACGGAGGGCAGGCGGGAACCGGGACCGTAGCAGCCGGTGACCATGCGCAGGGCCAGTTCCTCCACCAGCTGGGTATATATGGGCCGTTCGCTGTCAAATTGCCAGCTCATGACCTCACCTCCAATACTACTGTATTAAGACACTAATACAGTAACACACTATTTCGTCCCTGTCAACAGGAAAATCAAAAAAATTTTCCCGCCCGGGGAAACGTCCCGCTTTTCCCGGAGCCGGCGTTATGATATTGCGCAGGACTGCCGTTCATTGTATAATCATATTGTATAAGGAGGTCGGATATGGCCAAGATACTGCTCATCCTCACCGGCGGCACCATCTGCTGCCAAAAGCGCGACGGCATCCTTTCCAGCAACACCCAGCAGGCGGAGCTGGCCCTGGTGGATAATTTCCGCTCCGGCGGCTCGCCCTGGCTGGATACGGAGTTCGTCTCCCGCTTTCCCATCGACACCCTGAGCGAAAACATGACCCTGAAATACTGGCAGCTGCTGCTGGAGGAGCTGAAGCGGACGGATTTTTCCGCCTGGGACGGCATCATCCTGCTCCACGGCACGGACAGTCTGGGCTTTTCCGCGGCCATGCTGGACGCGGCCCTCGCCGGTCTCTCCGTCCCACTGGTGATGATCTCCAGCAACTATCCCCTGGCGGACAAGCGGGCCAACGGCAACGACAACTTCCGCGCCGCCGTGGACCTGCTGCGCAGGAACCTGCTGCCCGGCGGCGTGTGGTCCGTCTACCGCAACGCCGACGGCATCATGCGGCTGCACCGGGGACGGGAGCTGCGGCAGTGCCCGGTGGGCAGCGACGATTTTTCCAGCATGGGCGCGCTGGATATAGCAAAGCTGGAACAGCCGCTCCCGGCGGAGGCCGGCGCCAACGCAGAAATGCCCCTCTACCGCATGAAGCCCCTGCGCAACTGTGTGCTGCGCATCGAGCCTTATGTGGGACTGGATTACAGCCGCTTTTATTTGAACGGCATCCGCGCCGTGGTGCACGGGGTCTATCACTGCGGCACCGCCTGCACGGGCCGGAAATCGCCGGATCAGGCCTACGATTCCACTTCCCTGCTCTATCTGCTGGACAGCTGCAAAAAATGGGACATCCCCTTTTTCATCGGCCCGGTGGACTACGGTCCCCGGCACGACCCATACAGCACCATGGCCGACTATCTGAACAGCGGCGCCATCCCGGTGATCGGCGTCAGTCCGGAAACGGTCTACGCCCGGGCAGTGGTGGGCTGCGCTTTGTATGAGGACAACTCCAGCCTCATCGACTTCGTGCAGGGAAAATAAACGCGAACATAAAAACAGCCTGCCGCGGTTTTCCGCGACAGGCTGTTTCTTTTTTTAAAGCAAACGCTGAAGCCTACACGATCATGGTCTCCAGCTCTTCCGGCACCGCCTCCTTGCCGTCGAAGGCAAAGATGACGGAGCAGATGCGATGGCGGCCCGGCTGGATCATGGCCCGCTGGCTGTCGCTGGTGGGACTGCCGAAATAGCCCAGCTCGTCCTTGAGGACCGGCAGATGCTGGATGTTGACGCTGCTCTTGCCGATGCCGTCGTAATGGGCGCCGTCCTCGGCCCGCACCAGCACCGCCTCGCCTTGCAGCTGGTCTACGTCGTAGGAGCCGATGGCGTAGCCGGAATCCACGGAGATCAGGTTGTTGACCTCGATGACGTTGTTGATGTGGTAGAGGCCGTTGCCCTTGGCGATGCGCCGCAGCATGGCTTCGGCGGAGTTGCGGTATTCGGAGGGGGACTTGCCCAGGGCTTTGTAGGCCCGGCGGGTGGAATCCACGTGGGGGTTCTGGGTGATGGTCTCCAGCTTGTACTCCGCGGCCAGACGCCGGAGATCGGTCTCGAAATCGGCCAGCTGCTGTTCGCTGCTGGGTCTTACTTCCGCGGTGTAGGTCAGCACGCCTAAAGAGGCGTCGGGGCAAAGGGCCAGCAGTTCGGGAGAAATGGATATCTGCATTTTTCTTACCTCTCTTATTTGCACAGGCCGTAGGCTTTGGCCAGGGCCCGGAAGGCGGGCAGGGAAGCTTTGATGCGCTCTTCGCTGACGCAGAAGGCGATGCGCACGAAACCGGGGCAGCCGAAATCGTCGCTGGGCACCAGCAGCAGCTCGAATTCCTTGGCCTTTTCGCAGAAGGCGGCCGCGTCGGGCTCCGGCGTTTCCATGAACAGGTAAAAGGCCCCGTCCGGCCGCACACAGCGGAAGCCGCATTCGCTGAGGCCGCCGTAGATCAGGTCCCGGTTGCGGCGATAGGCCTCGACGTCCGGTTTCACGTCCACGCAGGCGGCCACCACCTGCTGGAACAGGCTGGGGGCGCAGACGTAGCCCAGGGCCCGGCCCGCGCCGCAGATGGCGGCGTAGAGGTCGTCGTGTTCCGCAACCGTTTGCGGCACGGCCACGTAGCCGATACGTTCGCCGGGCAGGGACAGGGATTTGCTGTAGGAGTAGCACACCAGGGTGTTATCGTACAGATTGGGCAGATAGGGCGGCTCTTCCCCGTCGAACACCAGCTCCCGGTAGGGCTCGTCCGCGATGAGGTAGATGGGGTGGCCGTATTCCTCCTGTTTGCGGCGAAGCATTTCGGTGATGCTCTCCAACACCTCCCGGGTCAGCACCACGCCGCTGGGATTGTTGGGGGAATTGACGATGAGGGCCCGCGTATTGCGGGTGAGCCGGCTTTCCAGAGCCGCCAGGTCCACCTGCAGGTTCTGCCGTTCCGCCGGCACGATCACCGCTTCCGCGCCGGCAGCCTCCACGAAGACCTGGTATTCCGGGACAAAGGGCGCCAGCAGCACCACCTGATCACCGGGCAGGCACATGGCTTTCAGGCTGATGGCCAAAGCGGCGGCGGCGCCGCAGGTCAGATACAGGTCGTTA
>CAMZIS010000007.1 GCA_947307285.1 uncultured Peptococcaceae bacterium
ACGATCGAAGTCCAGTACAGGATGCTCTTCGATTCTCATTACCTATACCCTCCTTGATAATATGATTGGGATGCAGCAACTGTCGGAGACGAGTCTCCGACGGTAAAAAAATAACTCTGGATATAAATAGAGCAATAAACATGCCAAAATCGTTGATCTGGGATAAAAAATCAAAAATTCTCTTTCGGGAGCCGACAGCGACCGTTTTTGCCTGCAAACGCAAAAGACAAAAATCGCGAAGCCGAAAAAAATTTCAGGCAAACTTACTCAAGAAAAGCCGCGAAATCGCCGGCTTGACAGAGCCACGGGTATGTTGTACAAAAAATTGAACAAGTGTACAAAAATCCGACAAATGGCTTTGTACACTTTGGACAGACCGGCTGGCGTCAGTTCGGCAAAGGAATTCCCGGTCAAAGCGAGAATTCTATTCTTAAAGAAAGAAGCCGGACGGCATGAATATGATACCACATGACCGTCCGCTCGAACAAGACCGAAGCGTCCGCCAATTATTGGCAGACCGGTCCGGAGCTGCGAAGGAAGACTATGAACAAGCTGGCAACACTGAGCGAGGCCGTGGCCGCCTACGTCAAAGACGGCTGCCATCTGGCCCTGGGCGGCTTCGTTACCAACCGCAAGCCCTACGCCGCGGTGCGGGAGATCCTGCGTCAGGGCGCCAGGGACCTGCTGCTGAACGGCGGTCCCGCCGGCGGCGACGTGGACCTGCTGCTGGGCGCGGGCCGGGTGCGGGCCTATCTCAATTACTATATCGCCAATTCCGGCTACTCCAACGTCTGCCGCATGTTCCGGCTGGCGGTGGAGCATCCCGAGCTCACCGACCATTACCGGGAAAAGCGGCTGCCGGTGGAGGATTATTCCCTGGACATCTATTCCCAGTCCATGCACGCCGCCGCCATCGGCCTGCCCTTCCTGCCCACCCGCTATCTGCTGGGCTCCGACCTGGCGGCCAAATGGGGCATCAGCCGGGAGGAACGCATCCGTCTGGGCCTGCCCGCGGACAAGCTGCGCATCGAGGACGACCCCTTCCGTCCCGGGCAGAAGGTGGCCCTGCTGCCCCTGGACCCGCCGGACGTGAGCATCATCCACGCCCAGAAGGCCTCCCCTTCCGGTCTCATCCGCATCGAAGGCGGCGTCTTTTCCGATCTGGACGTGGCCATGGCCGCCCGCAACTGCATCGTCACCTGCGAGGAGATCGTCTCCGACCGGGAGCTGCGGCGGGACCCGGCCGCCAATTCCCTGCCCGGCCTGTGCGTGGACGCGGTGGTGCACTGCCCCTGGGGCGCCCACCCCTGCCAGGTCTACAACTATTACGACTATGACCGCAGCTATCTGCGGGACTACGACCGGGCCAGCCGCAGCCAGGCTGATTTCAACGCCTATCTTGAGCAGTGGGTCTACGGTCTGGATCACGAGGCCTATCTGGACAAGGTGGGCCGGGAGCATCTGGAAAAGCTGAAAGTCCATGAGGGCGTGGGCTACGTGCCCTCCCCGGAGGAGGTGCAGCTATGACCGCGTCCCGCCGGGAGACCCAGCTGATCCAGGCCGCCCGCCTGATCGAAAACGGCTGCTGCTACATCGTGGGCACGGGCCTGCCCCTGCTGGGGGCGGCTCTGGGCAAACGCTGCTTCGCGCCGGAAGCGGAGCTGCTGCTGGAAAGCGGCTTCATCGGCGTGGAGCCCCGGGAGGTGCCCTCCTCCGTCACGGACCTGCGGCTGATGTGCACCGCCTCCGTGCTGTGGGATTCCTACCGCTACATGGGCTTCATGTCCAATCATAAGCATTACGGCCGCCACGACCTCTACGCCTTCATCGGCGGCGCCCAGATCGACCCCTACGGCAACGTCAACTCCACCCTGATCGGCGACTACGACCACCCCAGGGTGCGCTTCGCCGGCAGCGGCGGCGCCAACGGCATCGCCTCCTGCTGCGACACCATCATCATCATGCAGCACAGCCGCCGCCGTTTCGTGGAGCGGGTGGATTACCTGACCAGCCCCGGCTGGCTGGACGGCGCGGGAGGCCGGGAAAGAGCCGGTCTGCCCGGGGACAAGGGACCGCGCAAGGTGGTCTCCGACCTGGGAGTGATGGCCTTCGACGAAAACAGCCGCCGCATGTATCTGGAGGGCTGGTACGACTACACCACGCCGGAGGAGATACAGGAAAACACCGGCTTCCCTCTGGATATGTCCCGGGCCAGGCCCCTGCCCCCGCCGGAGGAGGAGATACTGCGCATACTGCGGCAGGAGATCGACCCCCAGGGCATCTTCATCGGCAAGGAATAACCAAGCGAACCATGCTGAACAGCCAAACATAAAGGAGAGAAATAATATGGACCATCGCGCGACTTTTGCTCTGTGGCAGGAAAAGCTGGCGGGCACTGAATGGGAAGCCCAGCTCAAAGCCATGGAAAACGACGAGGAAGCCATCCGCAACGCCTTTTCCGGCTGGGTCGAATTCGGTACCGCCGGCATGCGCGGCGTGCTGGGCCCCGGCCCGGGCCAGCTCAACGTGTTCACCGTGCGCCGGGCAACGCAAGGCCTGGCCGCCTATATCAACAGCATCGGCCAGGCGGACCGGGGCGTGGCCATCGCCTACGATTCCCGCCACAATTCCGCCCTCTTTGCCAAAGAAACGGCCCTGACCCTGGCGGCCAACGGGGTGAAGGCCCTGCTCTACCCCGAATATACCAGCGTGCCCCAGCTGTCCTTCACCATATTGCATCTGAACGCGGCGGCCGGCGTGGTCATCACCGCCAGTCACAATCCCTCCAAATACAACGGCTACAAGGTCTACGGTCCGGACGGCGGGCAGCTGGCCAACGAAGGGGCCGACGCTGTGCTCAGCTTCATCGACCCCATCGAGGACTGCTTCTCCCTGCCCACCATGGATGAGCAGGCGGCCCTGGACGCGGGCCTGCTACAGTATCTTGGGCCCGAGCTGGACGACGCCTACGTGGCCGCGGTGAAAAAGCAGTGCCCCGAGCCTCAGGCCCTGCGGGATTTCGGCCGCGAGCTGAAGCTGGTCTACACGCCGCTGAACGGCACCGGCATGCGCTCCGTGCCCCGGGTCCTGCACGAACTGGGGCTGGAGAACGTGCACATCGTAAAAGAGCAGATGGCGCCGGACGGGGACTTCCCCACGGTCAGCGCCCCCAACCCGGAAATGCCGGAGGCCTTCGATCTCAGCCGCAAGCTGGCAGACACAGTCGGCGCCGACCTGCTGCTGGCCACAGACCCGGACTGCGACCGCCTGGGCGTGGCCCTGCGGGAGCCCGGCGGCGGCTTCCTCACCCTCACCGGCAACCAGATCGGCTGCCTGCTCATGGATTACCTGCTTTCCCACACCGAGATCAAGCCCGGCGATTTCGTGGTGCGCTCCCTGGTCTCCACCCCCATGGCCGACCGCATCGCCGCCAGCTACGGCGTGGAATGCCGCAGCGTGCTCACGGGCTTCAAATATATCGCCGAGCAGATACGGCTGGCGGAAGAGACCGGCAAGGGCCGCTTCCTCTTCGGCTTTGAGGAAAGCTACGGCTTCCTGGCCGGCACCTACTGCCGGGACAAGGACGCCTGCCTGGCCGCGGAGCTCGCCGCCTCCGCCGCCAGCTTCTGGGCGCGGCAGGGCAAAGACCTGCATCAGGCTTTGGAGGAGCTCTATCTGCGCCACGGATATTTCGCGGAAAAGGTGGTCTCCTTCACCCGGGAAGGGGCGGACGGCATCGCTCAGATCAAGCAGGCGGTAGCGCAGCTGCGGCAGGACCCGCCGCAGGAGGTCTGCGGCAGCCCGGTGCTGGCGGTGCGGGATTACCAGACCAAACAGCGGCGTGACGCGGCGGGGAAGGTCACCCCCATCGACCTGCCCGCCTCCAACATCATCTATCTGGAACTCCCTGAAGGCAGTCTCATCTTCCGGCCCTCGGGCACGGAACCGAAGCTGAAGACCTACATCTCCGTCAGCGGCGCCAGCGAGGACGCGGCCAAAGCGCGGCTCACGGAAGTCACCGCCGCCGCCAAAGACACGGTGGACGCCCTGCTGTAAACCTAACGTCAGCCAAAAAAGAAGACCGGTAAGCCATAAGGCTTACCGGTTTTTTGTTCAGCTGAGTTCAAGTATGAGGAAGCTCTCCGGCCCTATCTCAGGTCTGAGCAGCCCCTGCTCCACCGGGAAGACGCTCTCTCCCCACAGGTCCCGCGCCCGGCGGAACCCTGCGGCCCGCAGGGAGGCCAGCTCCGCCCCGGTGAGGCCGGCGTTGTCCCGCAGTATATCCACCATGGGACGGACGGCTTCCGCGCTGCGGTTGACCAGGGTGAGCAGACAGCTCCTGCCGTCCCAGCGCAGCACGGCCCCGATCTCCGCGCCTGCGGCGGGAAAGGCGGCGGCCCCTTCGGTCAGCACGGCATGCTCTTTGCGCAGCCGGGACAGGGCCGCGTATTCTTTGACCAGGGGATGGGGCCCTTTGCGGAAGGTCTGACGGTCGAAGGGGTCGCGCAGGCCGGTCATGCCCTCCTCGTCGCCGTAATAGATGGTCGGCATGCCGGGCAGGCTCCAGATCAGGGCGGCCAGCAGCAGCTGCAGACGGGCGGCCCGGCGGTCGGATGCGTCGTCGTACGGTATCGCCGCCTGCTCTTCCCGGGAGAGGCCCTGCCCGTCCCCGCCCAGGGCCAGCACCGTGCGGACCCGGGCCACGTCGTGGGAGGAGAGCAGGTTCATCAGACTGTAATAGAGGGGCGGCGGATAGTTCAGCCTCTGCCCCAGCAGGAACTGAGCCAGCTGCCAGCCGTCAAGGTCCCCCAGAGCAAAATCCAGCAGGGCCTTGCCCAGGGGGTAATTCATCACGGAATCCAGGGCCCGGCCCAGGGCGTAGGTGCGGTGCTGATCGTAGCTGACCTTGCTCACCGCGTCCTCCCACACCTCGCCGATGATGGCCGCCTCCGGGTCCTCGGCTTTGACCTGCCGCCTGATCTCTTCCAGGATCGGGTCGGGCAGTTCGTCCGCCACGTCCAGCCGCCAGCCGGAAGCGCCGGCCCGCAGCCAGCGTTTGACCACGGCATTATCGGACTTCAACATGAAATCCTGCCAGGCCGGGTCCTCCTCGTTCACCTCGGGCAGGGTGGGGAAATCCCACCAGCAGCGGTAGCCGTGGGTATAGCAGGGATCGAAATCGTACCAGGAGCGGTAGGGCGAATCCGGATGCCGGTAGCCCCCGCCGCCGTAGCGGTCGTTGATATCGAAATAGCGGCTGTCCGCCCCGGTATGGGAAAAGACGCCGTCCAGGATGACGCGGATGCCATGCTCGCGGCAGGTCCGGCACAGGCGGGTAAAGGCCGCCTCGTCCCCCAGCACCGGGTCCACGCGGCAGTAATCCGCCGTATTGTAGCGGTGGTTGGAGGCCGCCTCGAAGATGGGGTTCAGATAGAGCACGCTGACGCCCAGTGAAGCCAAGTAACCCACCCTTTCCCCTATGGCGTCCAAAGTGCCGCCGAACAGGTCCAGAGGCTGATAGTCCTGGGGCTTATCGCCCCGGCCTTTCCAGTCCGCCTGGTCCAGCCAGTTTTCGTGGAGATAGAGCTTCCGGCCCAGAGCGCGGTGATATTCCAGCCCGGCTGCCACGGCCTGCTCGTCTCCTTTGGCGAAGCGGTCCGGGAATATCTGGTACATGATCCCCTGCCGCAGCCACTCCGGGGCGGTGAAGGAGGGATCGTACACGGTCAGGCGGAAGCAGGGCGCCTCCGTGCCCGCGGGGTAGAGCGTGCCCACGCTGCCCCGTCCGTCCCCGTCCGGGCCGTAGAGCCAGCACTCATCCGGGCCGTTCAAACGGAAGCGGTAGGAATAGGAGCCTACGGTTTCCGGCGCAACGAAAGAGACCTGCCAGGCTTTGTCCTGCCAGGTCATTTCGTAGCCGGCCTCCGTGGGCCCCAGCATTTGCAGGCTGACGGAAAGAGGCGGCTCCGGCTCTCCGCCGGGGCAGCGCAGGGTCAGCGTTACCGGAGAGCCGGCCGGTACCGGCCCGATGGGGCTGCGGTCTTCCGGCCGGGCTGGATCGTGAAAAACAACAGGCTGCATGTTATCTCAAATGCCAGATCTTTTCGTTGTACTCGGCGATGGTGCGGTCGGAGCTGAAGAAGCCGGCTGAGGCCGTGTTCATCACCGCCCGGCGGTTCCAGGCGTCATGATCGAAGTAGGATTTCAGGATGCGCTTCACCGCGTCGGAGTAGGAATTGAAGTCGTAGAGCAGATAGTATTTATCCGCCCGGTCGATGGTGCTGAAAAGCAGGGAATGGTGGATGTCGTTGAACTGGCGGTCCGGCTCCACCGGCAGGGAGCCGTCGATCAGATGGTCCAGGGCCCGCCGGAGCCGGGCGTCCCGCTCGTAATACTCGCCGGGCAGGTAGGAATTGAGGGCCTCCATGTTCTTCAGCTCCTCCACGTTGGCGCCGAAGATGAAGATGTTGTCCGGTCCCACCTGGTCGTAGATCTCGATATTGGCCCCGTCCATGGTGCCCAGGGTCACGGCGCCGTTCAGCATGAACTTCATGTTGCCGGTGCCGGAGGCTTCCCGGCCGGCGGTGGATATCTGCTCCGAGATGTCGGCGGCGGGGATGAGCTTTTCCGCCACGGTGACGCCGTAATTCTCCACGAACAGCACGCGGATGTGATCCCTGGTGCGCGGGTCTTCGTTGACCAGCCGGCCCACGGCGTTGATGAGGCGGATGATGTTCTTGGCCTTTTCATAGCCGGGAGGGGCCTTGGCGGCGAAGATGAAGGTCACCGGCGGCCGGTCGTAGGGCTGGCCGGAGGTGATATGGTCGTACAGGTGCAGGATGTGGATGACCTTCAAAAGCTGGCGCTTGTATTCGTGCAGACGCTTGGCCTGGACGTCGAACACGGTGTCCGGGTCCACCAGGGCGCCCTGATG
The DNA here is from genome assembly GCA_947307285.1 of uncultured Peptococcaceae bacterium. Classification (GTDB taxonomy): domain Bacteria; phylum Bacillota; class Dehalobacteriia; order UBA4068; family UBA4068; genus CALXSV01. The sequence goes on from CAMZIS010000007.1 coordinate 6,935, forward strand.
CCGGAAGATGAAATCGGCGAACCGGCGCTTGTTCTCCTTTTTGACCTCCGCGAAACGCTGACGGAAGGCCGGGTCGTCGGCAAATGGTTCCAGCTCTTTCAGGCGGGTCCAGTCCTTGATGAAGCCGTCGCCGATGGCCTCTTCGATGAGCCTGGTCAGACCGGGATTGCTCAGGGCCAGCCAGCGGCGGGTGGTGATGCCGTTGGTGATGCCCAGGAAACGGTCGGGCATGGCCACGTAGAAATCGCGGAAGGTGTCCGTCTTCAAAATCTCGGCGTGGAGCTGGGAAACGCCGTTGATCTTGTTGCACACGGCCAGGCACAGATTGGGCATGCGGATCTGACCGTAGGCGATGATGGCCATATTGGAGATGCGCTCCCATTCGCCGGGGAAGACCTGCCACATCTGCTGGCAGAAACGGTCGTTGATGGTGCGCACGATCTGGTAGATGCGGGGCAGCAGGTTTTCGAACATCTTCTCGTCCCACTTTTCCAGGGCCTCGGCCATGATGGTGTGGTTGGTGTAGTTGAACACACGGCGGCAGATGTCGAAGGCCTCGTCCCAGCCAAAGCCTTCCTCGTCCAGCAAAATGCGCATCAGCTCGGGGATGGCCAGGGTGGGATGAGTGTCGTTGATCTGGATGGCGATCTTGTCCGGCAGAGTGCGCAGGTCGCCGTAGCGCTTTTTATGCCGGGCCACGATGGACTGGACGCTGGCGGAAGAGAGGAAATAGAACTGCTTCAGCCGCAGCAGGCGGCCCTGGAAGTGGGTGTTTTCCGGGTAAAGCACCTTGGAGATGACCTCGGCCAGCTCCCGTTCGGCCATGGCGCGGGCGTAGTCGCCGCTGTTGAAATAGCTCAGGTCCAGCCGGTTCACGGCCTGGGCGCTCCACAGGCGCAGGGTGGCCGGGGTGTTGCTCTGATAGCCCACGATGGGCATGTCGTAGGGCACGGCGTAGACCGTGTTGTAGCCGTGATGCTCGATCTTCAGGCCTTTTTCGGTCCATTTTTCCTCGATCTCGCCTTCGAAGTGGACCTCGTAGCGTTCGTCGCTGCGCTCCACCTCCCAGACGTAGCCCCGCTCCGTCCAGGTGTCCGGCACCTCCACCTGCTCGCCGTCGAGGATGCGCTGGCGGAAGAGGCCGAATTCGTAGCGGATGCCGCAGCCCACCGCCGGCAGGTCCATGGTGGCCAGGGAATCCAGGAAGCAGGCGGCCAGCCGTCCCAGACCGCCGTTGCCCAGGCCCGCGTCCGCTTCCTGGTCTTCGATCTCGGTAAAATCGAAGCCCAGCTCGGTCACGGCCGCCAGGTAGCAGTCGTAGCGGCCCAGATTTATCATGTTGTTGGTCAGGGCCCGGCCCATGAGATATTCGGCGGACAGGTAATAGACCTGCTTGGAGCCGTATTCGTCCGTATGGGCCATGCCGTCCATCCACTTTTCCATGATCTCGTCGCGGATGGTCAGGCCCACCGCCTTATACACCTGGTCCGGGGTGGCCTGCTCCACGGTGACGCCGAAATGTCTTTTCAGCTTGCCTGAAATATTGCTCTTGGTCCTTTCCACGTCGAGGCGGGAAACCTTTTCTGTCACTAAGTGTTACCTTCCTTTCAAGAAATGAGGCTGTCGTAAATGGCGGCGTATTCCCGGGCCGGGCCGCTGAAGCTGAAATCCGTGGCCATGGCCTGAGAGATCATCTTATTCAGGGCGGATTTGTCCCGGTACACCTCCAGGGCCCGGGCGATGGCGCCCCTGAACTCGAAGCCGTCATAGTTGGTAAAGCTGAAACCGGTGCCTTCGCCGGTAAAGCGGTTATAGGGGACGACCGTGTCCTTGAGGCCGCCGGTCTCCCGCACGATGGGCAGGGAGCCGTAGCGCATGGCGATCATCTGGGACAGGCCGCAGGGCTCGAAGCGGGAGGGCATGAGGAAGAAATCGCTGCCCGCGTAGACGCGGCGGGACACGCCCTCGTTATAGGCGATATAGGAGCACAGCCGGCCTTTGAAGCGGGATTCCGCGGCCCGCAGCAGCGTTTCCGTACTGGGATCGCCGCTGCCCACCACCACCAGGGCCGCGCCCTGCTCCATCAGCCAGTTCAGAGAATCCACCACCAGGTCCAGACCTTTTTGGAAGACCAGGCGGCTGACCATGCCGAACAGGGGCGCGGAGGGCTGGGTGTTCAAACCGAGCTCCGCCAGCAGAGCGCGCTTGCATTCGCTCTTGCCCGCCGGGTCGGCAGCGGAATAATTAACGGGAAGATAGGGGTCCCGCGCCGGATCGAAGGAATCCCGGTCGATGCCGTTCAGGATGCCGTGCAGGTCGGCGCCGCGGGCGGAGAGGATGCCCTCCAGGCCGTAGCCGTATTCCGAAGTGCAGACTTCCTTGGCGTTGGTGGGAGAGGGCACGTTGATCTTGTCCGCGAACACGCAGCCCGCCTTCAGGAAATCGGCCGCGCCGTAGCTTTCCATGAATTCGCTGGTGAAAAAGCGCCGGTCCACGCCCAGCAGGTCTTCCACCAGACCGAAGCTGGTCTTGCCCTGGTAGGCGATATTGTGGATGGTGAGCAGGGTCTTCAGACCGCCGCGGAAATCCGAACCCGAGCTGTACTGGGTCTTGAGCAGCAGCGGGATGATGGCGGTATGCCAGTCGTTCAGATGCAGCAGGTCGGGCCGGAAATCGAGGCGCGTCAGCGAGTCGCACACGGCCCGACTGAACCAGGAATACTGCTCGATCTCCCGGTCGCCGCCCTGGTAGATGCGTTCGCCGAAATAGTATTCGTTATCCAGCAGATAGACGGTGACGCCGTCCAGATCCAGCTGTTCCAGGCCCACGTACTGACTGCGCCAGCCCAGGTTGAACCAGAAATCGGACAGGTGGCGCACCTTATCGCCGTATTTTTCCTTGATGCAGCGGTGATAGGGTATCATCACCCGGCAGTCGAAACCCATGCGGTTCAGATAGGCGGGCAGGGTGCCCACCACGTCGGCCAGACCGCCGGTCTTGGCCAGCGGCGCGCATTCGGCGGCCACCATCAGGATATTCTTTTTGTCCATCATAGGCGGACCCCTTTCAGATTACTGCTCCCTTGCGGATGATCACGGGGAACTGCGGCGTGCCGATGAGGCGCACGCCCTTGCGGATGCGCACGTATTTATCGGTGATGACGTTTTCCAGCTCGCAATTCTCGCCTACCGCCGTGCCCTGGCCGATGATGGAATTCTTGGCCCTGGCGCCGCGGCCCAAAGCCACGCCGCGGAAGAGCACGCTGCCTTCAGCGCTGCCGTAGAGCTCGCAGCCGTCGCCCAGGATGCAGTTGTTGATGTGGGCGCCTTCCATGTAGCGCACCGGCGGTTCGTCCTTGATCTTGGTGTAGACGGGACGGCCGGGCCGGAACAGGTCTTTGCGGACTTTGGAATCCAGCATATCCATGTTCAGCTTGTAGTAGGCGTAGACGGAATGCAGGCGCTGCACGTAGCCGTCGTGGCGCACGGCGAAGATGCGCAGGTTGCGCAGGTTGGGGATGAGCACGTCGGAAACGAAGCGGTAGCCGCCCCGGGCGCAGCTGTTCTGCACCAGGTATTCCAGCAGGGATTTTTTGACCAGATAAACGTCCATGCCCAGCTTGGGAGAACGCATGTTGTTGCTGTCAACTTCCAGGTCCCGCACCCGGCCCTCTTCATCGGTGGACACGCGCACGTCCTTGAAGCGTTCCTGACCGGGGAAATCCAGGGGCTCCTGGGAATAGAGCATGGTGATGTCGGCGTTATGCTCCAGATGGGCCTTCATCATCAGCTCGTAGTCGGCGGAATACACGGTATAGGAGCCGGTGAGCAGGCAGTAGGACTGGGAGGCCTTTTCCAGATAGTCCAGCTTGGAATGGATGGCGTCGCACATGCCGCGGTAAAGATGGGCGCTGGAGGTGGAATCGAAGGGCGGCAGCATGAACAGGCCGTCCTTTTTACGGGACAGGTCCCATTCCTTGCCCGAGCCCAGATGGTCGCTGAGGGACTTGAAGTTCTTTTGGGTGATGATGCCCACGTTGCGGATGCCGGAATTGACCATATTGGAAAGCAGGAAGTCTATGGCCCGGTAGCGTCCGCCCACGGGCAGGGCGGCCACGGAGCGGGACATGACCAGGTCCCGCAGATTGGGGTTCTCCTCGCCGGCATAGACCAATGCGCATACGTCCTGCAGCATATCATTCCCCTCCTTTCGCGATGACGCTCTTGGGAGCGATCCAGTCGCCGGGCTTGACTTTGGCCTCAGGTTCCACCTGTACGTCGCTGCCCAAAACGGTCAGGTTCTCGCCGTCGCCCACCAGGGCGCCCTCACGGATGCGGCAGTTCTCGTCGATGATGGAACGCTGCACCTGAGCGCCGGAGGCGACCTTGGTGCCCGACATGACCACGCTGTCCTTGACCAGGGCGCCGGCTTCCACCGTGACGCCGGAGAACAGCACGGAATTCTCCACCTTGCCGTAGACCTCGCAGCCCTCGGAGATCAGGCTGGAGGAAACTTCGGCCGTGGGACCGATGTAGTGCGGCGGCTCGTTGGCGCTGCGGGCGTAGATGCGCCAGCTCTCGTCGGACAGGGCGATGGCCGGATCCGGCTCCAGCAGCTCCATGTTGGATTCCCACAGGCTCTGGGCGGTGCCCACGTCCTTCCAGTAGCCGTCGAAGGGGTAGGCGAACATGCGGCAGCCGGCGTCCAGCATGGCGGGCAGCACGTTTTTGCCGAAATCGTGGGAGGAATTCTCGTCCTCCTCGTCGGCGATGAGGAATTCCCGGAGGCGCTGCCAGGTGAACACGTAGATGCCCATGGAAGCCAGATCGTTCTTGGGCTGGGCCGGCTTTTCGTCGAATTCCACCACCCGCAGGTCCGCGTCGGTATTGAGGATGCCGAAGCGGGAGGCCTCGGACATGGGCACCCGCATCACGGCGATGGTGCAGTCCGCCTGGTTCTTTTCGTGGAAAGCGATGAGGCGGCGGTAGTCCATCTTGTAGATATGGTCGCCGGACAGGACCAGCAGCAGCTGGGGATCATAACGGTCCACGAAATACATGTTCTGGTAGATGGCGTTGGCGGTGCCGCTGTACCATTCGCCGGAGGTCGCCTTCATGTAAGGGGGCAGGACGAAGGCTCCGCCGGTGCTGGAGTCCAGGTCCCAGGGGGCGCCGGTGCCGATATAGGTATTCAGCTCCAAAGGCTGATACTGGGTGAGCACGCCCACCGTGTCGATACCGGAATTGGCGCAGTTGGACAAGGGAAAATCGATGATCTTGTACTTGCCGCCGAAGGGCACGGCGGGTTTGGCCCGATACTTGGTGAGCACGCCCAGCCGGCTGCCCTGACCGCCGGCCAGCAACATGGCGACGCAACGCTTTTTTCTGACTGCCATCAGTACACCTCCCGTTACTTTTTCTTCTTCTGAGGGGCTTTTTTCGGCGCGGTCTGTTTAGTCTGGGGCGGAACGCGCCTTTCTATTTCAACAAACTCATAAAAAACCGCTGCCAGGGGCGGCAGATCGATCACCGCCCGGTAGGGATGCCCGGCGTGGGGTTCGTCTTGGGCCAGGATGGGCTTGGTAGCCGTTTTGCCGCTGCCGCCGAAGCGGAACTCGTCGGAGTTCAGCTTCTCTTCCAGCCGGCCGTACAGGGGCAGGCCGATGGTGAGCGTGCCGGGCTGCGGCGTGAAGGAATAGAGACAGACCACCGGCTTATCTCCCGGCCGGTCGGACCAGCGCATGAAGGCGACGGCGCTCATCGCTTTGTCATCCACGGACAGCCAGCTGAAGCCCTGCCAGGAATCGTCCACCCGCCACAGGGCCGGATGGTCGAGATAGAACCGGTTCAGCTCCTTCACCCAGGCCTTGACGCTGTCGTGGGCCGGGTAGCGCAGCAGGAACCAGTCCAGCTCCTGATGCTCGTTCCACTCGATGAACTGGGCGAATTCGCTGCCCATGAAGTTGAGCTTCTTGCCCGGATGGCCGTACTGCAGGCCGAACAGGGCCCGCAGGTTGGCGAATTTCTGCCAGTAATCGCCGAACATCTTATCCAGCAGGGACTTTTTGCCGTGCACCACCTCGTCGTGGGAAAAGGCGTTGATGAAATGCTCGGAAAAAGCGTAGAGCATGGAAAAGGTCAGCTTGTCATGATGGTAGCAGCGATACAGGGGATCGGTGGCCATGTAGTCCAGGGTGTCGTGCATCAGGCCCATGTCCCACTTGAAGGTGAAGCCCAGGCCGCCCCAGTCCGGATCGCCGGTGACGTGAGGATAGGCGGTGGCCTCCTCCGCCACGGTGATGCAGCCCGGATATTCCTCCCGCACCGCCCGGTTCAGCTCCTGCAGGAAGCTGACGGCGGAAAGATCGATGTCGCCGCCGTCCCGGTTGCGGAACTGTTTGCCGGAGCGGCCGTAGTTGAGGTAGAGCATGGAGCTGACCGCGTCCACCCGCAGGCCGTCCACGTGGAAGGCGTCCAGCCAGTACATGGCCGAGGAAATGAGGAAGCTGACCACCTGGGGCCGGGAATAGTCGAAGATCAGAGTGCCCCATTCCGGGTGCAGGGCGCGGCGGTAATCGCTGACCTCGAACAGCGGCGCGCCGTCGAAGCGGGCCAGAGCGTGGGCGTCCCGGGGGAAATGGGCGGGGACCCAGTCCAGTATCACGCCGATGCCGTTTTGGTGCAGCAGGTCGATGAGATACATCAGGTCTTCCGGCGCGCCGTAGCGGGCGGTAGGGGCGTAATAGCCGCTGACCTGATAGCCCCAGGAGCCGTCGTAGGGATATTCGGTGAGGGGCAGCAGCTCCACGTGGGTATAGCCCATCTCGCGGCAGTAGTCCGCCAGCTCCGGGCCGACGCTGCGGTAAGAGGGATATTCCTCCCCTTCTTTCAGCCGCCAGGTGCCCAGATGCAGCTCGTACACGGACATGGGCTCCCGCCGGGGCGCAGACGCGGTCCGTTTTTCCAGCCAGGCGGCGTCGTGCCACTCATAGGCGGGGCCGTCCCACACCCGGGAGGCGGTGCCCGGCGGACATTCGGTGCGGAAGGCGAAGGGGTCGGCCTTGAGATATTTCAGGCCGTCGCAGCCGATGACCGCGAATTTGTAGAGATCGCCGGGCCGCACTCCGTCCACGGTGCACTGCCACAGGCCCGTAGGCTCCGGCGTGAGCAGACAGGCTTCCTCGTCCCAGCCGTTGAAATCGCCCACCAGGGCAATAGACCGGGCCCGGGGGGCCCACACGGTGAAGCGGTAGCGCTCCGGCCCTTCCCGGTGGCAGCCCAGGCTGTAGTAAGCCCGGCGGGCGTGACCGGTGTTGAACAGATATATGTCGTTCTTATCGGGAAATCTTTCCATAAGGAACACCCTGCTAAGAAGATCCTGCAAGACCGGCTGGCGCCGGGATTATGTCACACGCGGCAGATCCAGTCGGAGGATGCGGCTGCGGCGTTCAGCTCAGCCGCCTTTTCCTCGTAGCCGGCCCGGCCCATCAGGGCGAAGGTGGCTTTTTTGCCTTCCTCCACGCCGGGCTGGTCAAAAGCGTCGATGCCCAGCAGCTCGCCGGCGGCGGCGGTGGCCACCTCGAAGAAGTAGAGCAGGCTGCCGAAGCTGAATTCGTCCAGTTTGTCCAGGATGATGGAATTGTTCATCTTGCCGGCCTTGGTCACGGCGTAGACCGTGGCCCGCCGTTCCGCCTCGATGAGCTCGTTCAGGCTGTGGCCGTAGAGATAGGCCAGCTCCGGCAGGGGCAGCGGCGCTTCGGGGATGGTCAGCTTGCTGGCGAACTGCTCCACGCCCAGGAAGCTGATGATCTTGTCGAAGGGGCCTTCGGTGTAGAGCTGGATCTGGGAATGCTGGTCGGTGACGCCCAGGGCCCGCACCGGAGTCTGGCCGGCGTAGACCTGACGGCCCTGCAGATCGCTGCGCTTGCCCAGGGATTCGGCCCACAGCTGGCAGTACCATTCCGCAGTGGGGGCCAGCGCGTCCACGTAGGGCATGACCACGGAGATGTTGACGCCCTTGGCCATGGCCATGGTGTAGAGCAGGGCGTAGAGATAGGCGGGGTTGTCGGGTATATTCGGCAGCGAGCAGGCCTTATCCATTTCGGCGCAGCCGGCCAGCAGCGCGTCGATATCCATGCCTGCGGCGGCGGCGGTGAGCAGGCCCACCGGGCAGAACACGGAAAAGCGGCCGCCCACGCCGTCGGGGACGGTGAAGGTGTCCCAACCGTTGGCGTCGGACAGCTTTTTCAGGATGCCGGTGCTTTTATCGGTGGTGATGAACAGATGCTTCTGGAAATCCGCGCCCAGATGGCGGTGGAGCAGCTCCAGCACGATGATGAACTGGGACATGGTCTCCACCGTGTTGCCGGATTTGGAGATGACGTGGAAGGCGGTGCGCTTGAGGTCCACCGTTTCCAGCAGGGAATTCATGCGGTCCGGGTCCACGTTGTCCTCCACCAGCACGCGGCAGGCGCCGGGGCGCTTTTCCATCAGCCGGTAATAGGGGCCGGCGCAGGCGGAAAGCAGGGCCTTGGAGCCCAGGGCGGAACCGCCGATGCCCAGGATGACCAGTGTGTCGAAGTTTTCCCGAAGATAACTGCCGGCGGCTTTGATCTTATCCAGCACAGCCGCCGGCTGATAGGGCAGATCGCGCCAAGCCATGGCGGAGCGTTTATCACGCAGCGCCTGATCAACGGCGGGGAGCTTGGCTGCGGCCTGCAGGACCACATTTTGATCCAGACCGTGCTCGCCCACGCGAGAGGTGAACATATTTGCGAAATCGAAGGTGATCCTGTTTGACATAAGCTCTCCTTTCCAGCGGCGAACCGTGGTTCATCTGTATTATGTCAGGTTATACATAACTATTATAACTCTTATCGCGCCCCCTGCCAATAGCAAGACAAAAAAAGAGAAGGTTGGGGGACCTTCTCTTTTTTCGCAAGAGTTATAGCTTGCGGGGAGGCGGCGCCTTCTGCCGGGGCGGCCGCCGTATGGGGGAATATGAAAAAGAAAAATATGAAGGATGACCGGGCAGCGCCCGCCCATATTTTTCGTCCATACATTCCCCGCAATGAAATGCCGCCTTTCCGGGACTGGAAAAGCGGCGGGATTGCGCTAAAAGCTCATTGCTCCTTTCCAAACCGGGAGGCGCCGCCGTTTCCCGCGACACCCATTGGTCCTGCTCCCTAGCGCGTTCGGACGCCGTAGGAGATAGGACTCGGAATATATGAACTTACCTTCGACCCCTATTATAGACCCTGCGATCGGAAAAATCAAGGGAGAATTCATCACAGTTTGAAATTTTTGTAAGCATGCCCGTCCGGGCAGGTCGGACCCCCCATTTTGTTATTGCATTTAATATAATATAAGTATATACTATAGTTTAGTCTATTTTGCGCAAATCAGGAGGATACGCATGTACGAGAACGATACCGTAATGGGCCGCCGCCGTCAGCTCATCCGCGACCGGGTGGAAGACGCGCTGATCCGCGCCCGGGTAGCCGGAGACCTCAGCTATGAGAAGCTGCCCGAATACACGGTGGAACGCCCGCGGGAAGCCGCCCACGGCGACTACGCGACCAACGTGGCCATGCTGCTGGCCAAGCCCTGCCGCAAAGCGCCCCGCGACATCGCCAAGACCATTGCCGAATATATAGATTTCAGCGATTCCCCCATCGAAAAAATGGAGATCGCCGGCCCCGGTTTCATCAATTTCCGCATGAAAGAGGACTGGCTGAACCAGGCCGCCTGCGAGATGCTGGCCGAAGGCGAGGATTTCGGCCGCAGCCGCCTGGGCGAGGGCCAAAAGATCCAGGTGGAATTCGTCTCCGCCAACCCCACCGGCGACCTGCACATGGGCAACGCCCGGGGCGCCGCCATCGGCGATTCCCTGGCCTCCGTGCTGGATATGGCCGGCTTCGAGGTGGAACGGGAATACTATATCAACGACGCGGGCAACCAGATCGACAAATTCGCCCGCACTCTGAACAGCCGCTATCTCACCGCCTGCGGCGTGGACAACGAGTTCCCGGAGGACGGCTATCCCGGCGCCGACCTCAAAGAGCTGATGGAGCAGCTCTACAGCGAGATCGGCGACAAATACGTGCACATCAGCGAAGAGCTGCGCAAGGAATATCTGGCCGAGTACGGCCTGAAAAACACGCTGGCCTCCATCAAAAGCTCTCTGGAACGCTTCGGCGTCACCTACGACTGCTGGTTCTCCGAGCGCTCCCTCCACGATTCCGGCCAGGTCAAAGCCGCCGTGGAGGAGCTGGAGGAACGGGGCTGGCTGCTGCACAAGGACGACGCGGTATGGATCGACTGCACCCGCATGGGCCCGGACATGAA